>JAEUQD010000222.1 GCA_016789925.1 Bryobacterales bacterium
GGGGCCGGGTCGCCCGCGAATTCGATCCATTCTCCTTCCAGCGGGTGAAACTGCGGATGAATCACCGTGCGGGGAAAGGCAATGAACTGCCAGTGGGAGCCGTCGACTTTGCCCGCCACCAGGCCCGATTGTGAACCCCGCTTGGCCGCGGCCGTCAGCCAGTAGCCATCTGCGCTGAGCGAGCATTCGCCCAATTGGGCGCCTGGAAAATCGATGACGCAGGTTTCTTCCAGAGTGTCGCGGCGCAGAAACCAGATGGCACCCTGCCGCACGAAGAAGATGCGCTCATTGTCCGGATGAAACGCCGGCGAAAAGGCATGCACAGGCACATCGTCGGTGAGCTGGCGGATCGCACCATCGGGGAAACACTCAACCTCAAACAACTGTGCGCCTCCGGAGCGGTAGGAAACGAACAGCAGGGAGTGCCCGTCGGGCGAAAACGAGCTCTGCAGGAAGTAAGTGGCGTGGTTGATCGACGGATGGCTGGTGATCTGGTGAACCAGCGCGCCCGTGGCGCGGTCGTAACAGGAGCTGTGTTCGGAGTCGAAACGGGCCCCTTTGGCGAAGGTCATCAAGGGCTAGTGTAGCCCGCCTTGCGGAAGATGAGGATGTGCTGCCAGGGTAGGTCGGGGAGTACCTTTTCGAGCACGAAACCTTCCGGCTCCAGTTCCTGCTTCACCGTAGCGACGCTCATCTTGTGCTCTTCGCGGATGGGTACGGTGGGGTCTTCCTTCCGGAACTCGATCAGCACGAGGCGGCCATCGGGTTTGAGCGACTGGTGAAGGGATTTGAGCATCGCCTGGGGCCGGGAGAACTCATGGTAGACGTCCACCAGCAGCGCAAGGTCGGCGACACCGGGCTCAAGACCGGTGCTCGTTTCGGTCGCCAGTACCGGGACCACATTGCGCACCTTGGCTTTCTCGACCCTCTTCCTCAGCATCCGGAGCATTTCCGGCTGAATGTCGGAAGCGTAGACTTTGCCGGTGTGGCCGACAAGCGATGCGATCTTGAGCGAGTAATAGCCGACGCCGGCGCCGATGTCGGCCACCGCCATACCCGGCTGAAAATTCAAGAGCTTGATGGCAAGTTCGGGGTTTTCCTCCGCCTCGCGCTCGGGACGCACCAGCCAGTCTGCGCCGGACGCGCCCATCACCGGGGCAATCACACGTCCGCTAATGGGGTGGCGAACTTGTGCGGGTAGGTTCCCCGCGGCAGCAAACAGAATCGCCGGCAGCGCGAGGAAGTAAGCCATATTACGCAGGGTGGATTGCTTCGACGTGCGTGGTTGGCATAGCATCTTATTGGTTACTCCGAGTTCGAGGGAAACATATGAACCGGTTTGCGTCTTCCATTTCCATTCTTTCCGCCGCTCTCCTACTAGGATGCGGAGCCCAGGAAAAAGCTTCGAAAACACCCCATGCGATGGGCGAGCGCGTGCAGGTGGGTCCTTTAGTCTATACCGTCCTCGAGGCGGATTGGGAGAACGAGTTAGGCGACGGGGCGAACGCGCGTATTCCCAAGAACCGGTTCCTGGTCGTCCGGCTGACGGTTCAGAACGCCGGCAGCAAGGAAGTGACGTTGCCGCTGCTGACCCTGGAAGACGAAAAGAAGCAGGAAACGCTCGAGCTGGATAATGGCCAGGGCGTGGAAGACTGGATGGGGTTGCTGCGACACGTGGCGCCGGCCAACACGATCCAGGGCCGGATTGTGTTCGATGTGCCGGTGGCGCCCTACCAGTTGCGGCTGACCGATGCGGCGGAGTTGGAAAATGAGCGCACGGCGTATGTGAGCATTCCGCTGAAGCTTGGATCGCCGGGACAGTAGAGAGTTAGAATGTGGGCGTGAGCCTCGCTGCCTTATGTCTGGTTATGTTCGCGGCGCAGGCGGGCAAGCAGGTAACGATCCTCGAAGCCCGCCTGCACCAGTTTGAAGATGGACCGACGCTGGCGGCCTCACACCGGTTCGCGCCCGGCGATCCCGTTTTTGTGTCATGGCGCATTGGCGGATACGAGAAGACAGCAGGGGAGAATCCGCGCGTAAAGCTGGACTGGACGGTGCACGTGTTCGATTCCACCGGCCGCAAAGTCGTCGAGTCGAGGTCGGGAAGCTTTGACGCCGACCTTGCCCCGCAGGACAAGAACTGGAACCCGAAAGCGAGGCACGACTTTGTTCTGCCGCCGTTGATCGACCCGGGCAACTACCGGGTTGTGATCGAGGCGGCCGACTTGTTAAACAAGACGACGGCGCGCCGGGAGCTGCCCTTTACCATCGAGGGTCCGGTGATCGAAAAGAGCGATACGCTGGTTGCCCGAAATTTCCGTTTCCTCCGCGCTGAACAGGACGGGGAACCGCTGAAGGTGGCCGCCTACCGCCCGGGCGACCCCTTGTGGGCCCGCTTTGAGATGACGGGCTACAAACTGGGGCCGGACAATTCCTATGCGGTCAGCTACGGGTTGGAAGTCTTGCGGCCCAATGGCGAACGCGTGTACGCGGAGCCCAACGCTGCCACGGAGAGCGACAAGACCTTTTACCCGAAGCGATACGTGCCGGGGATTCTGAATTTGAACCTGAACAGCGACCTCGCCAAGGGGGAATACACGATCATCCTCCGGCTACGGGATACGGCCGGGAATCAGACCGCCGAGTCGAAGCACGTTTTTATCGTTGAATGAGTTTCAGGGCCCGATCGACCAGTTGATCGCGCTGGCCGTCCTTCCATGCCTGCTGAATCTCGTCTTCCGGCAGCGCCGCAGCGCGGCCGAGCAGAATATAGGCGGGAAGGGCGTGCGGAAGATGCTTCCACCGGGCCATCTCGGTAAGGGCGGGAATGGCCCGCTCGCGCAACAGGGCGATTACCTTTTCATCGCGACGCTCAGTGATGGTGACCAGCGTGGCCGCGGCTGTCTGCCGGTCCTGCCACACCAGCGAATTCAACATTTCGACAAACCAGACTGGTGCTACGGCAAGGTTGCGGCCCGGCTCGCGGGTGGCGAGCACGGCGATGGCGCCCAGCGAGCGCATGGCGTTGTTGCGGACGGTATCGTCGGGATCGCGCAGGGAGTACTGAAGGTCGGCCAGGACAGCTTCCTTGTCCTTGGCGTAACCAATGACGTACGCGGCGATCGCCCGCTGTTCTTCATCCACCGAGCTGCGAAGCACCTCGCGGAGTTTGGGCAGGTGCTCGGCCGCCAGAGCGATAAACCGCTCCTGATGAGTGCGGACGCCCGGATCGGCCATCAGGGAGTGGCCTTCGCTCAGGCTTTCCGTGGTGTTGCCTGAGCGCACCGCCAATCCCACCGACGACAGAAAGGCTGTGTATTCGCCGTGGATGTCCTCCGGAAGCCGCGTAAGGCCCGCGGGCGGATCGTTATAGTTGAAGTGCGGTGCGCCCCGCTCTTCGACCCCCACGTACAGAATGGCCTTGCCCCCGTCGCAGCAAGTCGCTTCGAGACGGGCAGCGACCACGTTCGGGATTTGCTCGAGGGCATCTTCCGTGTCGCCCTTTGAGCGCGGCAGGGGATCGCCTTCATTCACCGCGAGCGCCTTCCGAATGGCAGCTTCCTTCACTTTCCGGAGGCCATAAAAGTCGATGGTGCCGACGCGGGGACCACCCGGTTGTCCGAACAGGACAGGCAGGGTCAAAGCTGCAACCAAGAAAAAACGCATGAGCTCTCTATCGAGTGTGACGCACCAGTGGCGTGCCGGGCTACACCTGTTTCCTGGCCAGATCGCCGATGAAGGGGATCGCGACATCACGGCCGTTGTAGGTCTCCCACATCAGGTAGAGCCAGCCGATGAGTGCCGCCAACTGCGCAAGACGGCCGACCAGAAGGCCCAGGCGGAAGGGGAGCAGCAAACCGATGGCGAAGACAAAAACCAGCCAGGCCGCGGTGAGGAAGATGGACTGAAACGCATGAAACCGCACGTTCCGGCTCTGGTTGTATGGCGCCCACATCAGGAAGAGGGCGCCGGATACGGCCATCAACAAATACGTGAGGGCCGCGGCCTGAGCGTCAGTGAGGCTCGCGGAACCGGTGGCGGGAGCGCCGGCGGACCGGCCGCAGGACGGACAAAAGCGCCCGTCGAAAGACGACCCGCAATTAGAACAAATCGGCATCGGGGCAGACCCTCACTCTAGCAAAAGAAGACGCGAAGAGGGGCTGGGCTGAATCCTTCCCGGCGTGAGCACATCCATGGAAGCATGTCTGTGAAGGTCCAGGTTATTTTCTACAGTATGTATGGCCACATCTATCAAATGGCCGAGGCGGTCGCGGCGGGAGCCCGCGAAGTGGAGGGAGCGGAAGTGACGCTGCTTCAGGTTCCCGAACTCATTCCCGAGGAGAGCCTGATTCGGACCGGAGCGAAGGCGGCCCGGGACAAGTTCGCCCATATTCCCCTGGCGACGCCCGACCGGTTGCCCGAGGCGGACGCGATCATCTTCGGGACTCCGACGCGCTTTGGCAACATGGTGGCCCAGATGCGAAACTTCCTGGATCAAACGGGAAGGCTTTGGGCGCAGGGCGCGCTGATCGGGAAAGTGGGCAGCGTATTCACTTCGTCGGCGACCCAGCACGGCGGCCAGGAAAGCACGATTCTTACGTTTCACCCCACCCTGCTCCACCACGGCATGGTGATTGTCGGAATGCCCTACTCCGAAACACGCCAGACCGGCGTGGATGAGATCAAAGGCGGCTCTCCCTATGGCGCGTCCACCATCACAGGCGGGGATGGAAGCCGAATGCCGTCGGAAGCCGAACTGGGAATGGCGGCCTTCCAGGGCCGCCATGTCACGCAGATCGCCAAAAAGCTGGTTGGAGGTTAGTCGCCGAAACCGATTGAAACCAACCCCGTATTGGCGGCCGAAGCCGGTTTGCGGGGCATTTCCAGATCAGGCATGGGCTTGGCCCGGAACAACCGTAAACACGGAGCCGCCATCCAGCGTGCCCAACGGTTGGCGCTCTTGCGCCGAGCGCTGTCGGTGGCAATCCCGGTGTTGGCGTACATCTGGCGGTATAGCTTGGAAATGAAGAGGAAGGCGAGGCGGGACTTGAGCGCCTTGACGCAATTCGCCCGCTTCCAGATTTCCTTGAAGGCGTAGAAATCGTCCCAAACGGCCTGCGTGCGAGCCCGGATCTCCTCGGCGTTCATCGTGGGGTGTGGAGTATAGAGTTTGGGGCGCTTGTGGCCAGGAATCAGCCAATAGCGGGTGATGGGCACGCCTTCCACTTTCGGAACGTCGTCCTTCAGGCTCTTTTCCCACTGCTGGAAGTCGACCGTGCCGGGGAACGGCGTCATCATCACAAACTGGGCGAAGGTGATGTCGGCCCGCTTGGCCAGCTCGGCGGTGGCCTGGAACGTATCCTGGCGATCGGTCTTCAGTCCGAAGATGAACGAGCCCAGCACGTGGACGCCATGTTCCTTGAAGCTGCGCAACTGGCGTGCGAGGGAGTCGCCGGCCATATTGAAGTCTTTGAACACGGCCTTCAAGCCCTCTTCGGTGACTGATTCCACGCCTACCAGCGCACCGCGGATGCGGGCGGCGGACATGGCCTTGAGGAATTCCGGATCTTCCGCTGCTTCCATCGTGATCTGAGTGAAGAACACCATGTCGGACGGAAGCATCGCGAGACGGTCCATCAGTTCGAACCGTTCGGCCCGGAGGGCCTTCAGGTTGGCAATCTTGGCTTCGTCTCCCTGACGCTCGGCCAACTTGATATCGGTGAGAGTAACGGGGTAGAAGTTGTCGTCGGCCAGCGCGATAAAACGGAATCCCATGCGCCGGAGCTGGACGATTTCGGCAACAACGGCGTCAGTTGTCCGCTGACGCGGCTTCTGCCCGTCCGTGCGCCAGACGGAGCAAAACGAGCAGTGCTTCGGACAGCCACGCACCGTCTGCACGGAAGCCCACATGTAGCCGCCCGAAGGGAGCAGATCCCACCGGGCCGAGACGAAATCTTCCGAGCCCACACGGCCGCCATCGTAGATCCGCTGCATCTTGCCGGCTGCGTTGTCGGCCAGAACGCGGGACCAGATCTGGTCGCCGTCGCCTTTCACCACCGCGTCGGCCGCACCCAATTCGAAAGCCTCTTCCGGATAAAGCGTGGCGTGGATGCCGCCGTAAATGACCACAGCGCCCCTTTGCTTGGCCAAACGGCCCACTTCGAGCCCACGATACACGTTGGCCGTATGAATGCCGATACCCACGACATCGCCCGGCTGAATGGTTTCTGGAACGATGGCTTCCAGTGTTTCGTCGACAATATGAGGGTCGCCGTAAATGTCAGGCGTTGCCGCCGCCAACACGTACAGCCACCGGGGTGTAATGACACCGACACCAAAAGCTACATCACTCGGGTTAACAAGATGAACGCGCACAAATACCACCCTCCCTGATCACGAGTGCCGTGGGATTTCGTTGTGAAATGAAACAGCTTAGGATCGTGGCCGCAACTGCTCGCGGTTGCACCATAATAACAGCTATTTAACCTTAGTGGGTACCACGGGTGTCCTCAAAAAGGTGTGAGATGTCGGGATACCCGTTCATTGCCAGGCGGCAAGAGGCGCCATCACCCCACCACCGGGGAGAGTGCCACGTGAACGGTGGAACATAGACGACGTCCCCTTCTTCAGCAATCACGACACCCACCTTTTCAATGGGATAGCGGATCTGGCCCTTCAGAATCAGCCAGTATTCCGCGCCTTCGGGATGGTAGTGGCCCTTGTTCTTCTCATCCAGCGGCGGGAGTTTGGAGTTGTAGCCGTAGATGAAGTTGGCGGTACCTCGGGCATCCTGCACGATACGGATAGTGCCCTTCAGTTCGCCCTTTTCGAGTTTTTCGGCCACCTCGTCGAAGGTGGTGTGGGCTTTGTTGTTGAAATCAAAACGTCCCACCACGCGGTTGTTGAATTTGACAGGAATCCAATCCAGGCCCGGCATCCTGGGCGGCGCGGTGTCGCTTTCGTAGAGTGTCTTCGCGCGGGCGATGTTGGTTTCAAAGAAGAGAGCCGGCTTGGATCCGGTGACCTCATAGGAGAAGAAGGTCTGCATAGGCACCTGGATGATGGAGCCTTTGCGTCCGACAACCTTGCCGGTACCTTCGATGTCGAAGGTGACTTCGCCATCCATGACGACCCACCAGGCCCGTGTGTCGGGGTGCATGGCGCGCCTGACCGCCGAGCCCGGCTTGGCCATGACATACTCGCTGGCCAAGTGATTGTCGTCGACCACGACCTCCCGCCAATCGGTTTTTCCGGCGTGCTTGGCAAGGAGACTCTTGAGCTTGGTGTGGGGTTTGTGTGGAGCTTTGTAAACGGCCGGCTGGCCTTTGGGCGCCCAGAGGGTTTGCGAATATAGCAACGCGGCCGCGCCGCCGAGAAGGCCGAGAGACAAGACGAGCCGCATCATCAGTAGCCCCTCTCCTTGTCAACCACATTCACCAAGGCTTGGCCCGACACGTAACGGCGCACGTTGTCGGCGAAGACATCGATCAGGCGCACCTGCCGGTCGGGCGACCAGCCGGACGTGTGCGCCGACAGGATGACGTTATCGCAGTCGAAGATCGGGTGTCCGGGTGGTACCGGCTCCTTGGGGAACACATCGAGGCCCGCACCCGCGATCCAGCCTTCCTTCAGCGCCTTGACTAGCGCCATGTCATCAAACAGCGCGCCGCGGGACATGGCAAGAAAATAGGCTGTCTTCTTCATCGAGCGGAACACCTGCTCGTTGAACAGGCGTTCGGTTTGTTTGGTGTGAGGGGCGGCGGCGACGAGCACGTCGACTTGAGGAACGAGTTTCGGGAAGTAGGAAGGATCGTGGAGTTCCGCGACGTACTCTGGCTTAGGCATCGGCTTAGGATCGATGCCCACAATTCGCATGTCCAGGCCGTAGTGGGCACGCCGCGCGATCATCGAGCCGATGCCCCCCATGCCGACAATGCCCATAGTCCGGCCCACAAGTTCGACATGATGGTCAGACTTGGGGGTACCTACGGGATTATTGGTTTTCTTGAGATAGAACTGGGGCAGGTAGTACTTCACCAGGCCCCGCGAAAGTGCCAGTAGAAGGCCGATGGCGGTTTCAGAAATACCGTGCGCGAACGTGCGGGCGTAGTTGGTCAAAACGACCGGGCTGGCCTTGATCTTGGGGTCGAGACCTTCCACGCCTGCGCCGCCGGACTGGATCCACTTCAACTTAGGGGCGAAGTCGAGGTCGGCGCCGGAGATGCTGCCGTAGACAACCTCGGCATCGCGTACTTCGCGGCGGAACTCCTCCTGGGTGGCGCAGATCTTGATTTCAACCGGAGCGTGCGGGGCGGCGCGGTCGACAATCTGCTGCACTTCGGCGGGATCGAACTTGTAATTTGTCACGATTTTCAGTGGCAGGGCTGTCTGGCGCTGCAACGCGACTTGGCCGAGACCACCTGCGACGACCGGCTGCCGTTCACCGGCAGCAGCCGCTAAAGGCGCCGCACTGCCTGCGGCGAGCAAGGTTCGACGGGAGACCTGGTTTTCCGGCATGGCTCCTGTTTTACCATAAGCGCCCGAGCGGCTCTGGTAGAGTCTCCAATTAGTTTTTTGTTATCCACTGTTGGCTCAGCAAATGAGGCTGTGTTACGGTTAAATCTCGATAATTGTGAGGGAGTTGTGCAGGACAGCGGCGGAGGAGCCGATCGGGCAAAAATTGCTCTGAACACGTGGCAGGAGATAGCTGACTATCTCCGCGTCAGCATCCGCGCGGCCCAGATCTACGAACGCGACCATGAATTACCGGTACACAGATTGCCGGGTGGACGCGCGCGCGTTTGGGCCTACCAGGAAGAGTTGGACGCGTGGAAAAGGGCCTGGGAAGAACGTGGCCGGAATGTGCCGCCGGAGCCTCCCGCGGAGTTGCCGGAGACGGCCGTGCCCGATCCGCCGGCGCCTCCAAAAAGGCCGCGCTGGCTGGTGTGGCTGTTACTTCCATTACTACTCGGAATCGCAACAGTTTTCTGGATCCTAAGACCGGGTGTGCCGACCCAATTCCGGGTCGACGACCGCTCCCTAATCGCGGAGGACCGCAATGGCCGGGTCGCTTGGCGATACCGTTTTCAGGAACCACTCAACCCGGACCCGTACCGGTCGTCTACCGAGGGCTGGCTCAAGAGCGGGGACTTGGACGGTGACTCCGCCACCACGGAGTTCGTCTTCCGGCTGGCCCCGCGCGGAACCGGAGACGTGCACTCAGAGCGTCTCGTGGCCTTCACGGCCAAAGGAAAATTGATGTGGAGTTTCACGACCGGGCGGCGAGTGAAAGCGAAAAGGCGCGAGCTTTCGAACCTATATGAGGTGAATAGTCTCGCGATTGTCCCAAGCCGCAAGCGAACACCGCAAGTGGCGTTTAGCGCGAATCACGCGAGCGCATACCCGAACCAGGTGGGCGCCTTGAACGGGAAGACGGGAAAGTTGGAGCGGGAGTACTGGCATTCGGGCCATCTGCTGCGCCTCGGTGTTCACGACTGGGACCGCGACGGCGAGCCAGAGCTCATCTTAACGGGAGTGAACATCGGTCGGGCGGACGCGACCCTGGTCATGCTGGATCCTCTGCGTATGGCCGGCGCGTCAATGCAGCCCGAAGGCGACCCCAGTCAGTTAGAGGGCTTTGCGCCAGGTGTGGAAAAGGCGGTGGTCCGGTTTCCGCGCAGTTGCATGGCAAGGCGATGGGGTCGCATGAATCGAGCAGCAAGGTTCTCTGTCCTCCCGGGTGGGCTGGAGATCGTCGTTTTTGACGGAAACATTGAATCGGGAGCCTACCTTGTGTATTCCCTGGACCGCAGCCTGAACGTCGTGCAAGTGGACCCTTCGCCGGATTTCAGTGTGCGGCATCACAGGCAGCAGCGGGAGGGCGATCTGGATCACGAATACAGTCCGAACGAACTGCTGGAACTCGCCCGGCGGGTCACCGTAACGCGCGGACGCTGACCGCCGAAGTACAATTTGAAGAATGCGCACCTCAGCCTTAACCACGGCCGACTTTCGCGGAGTTTTTCCTGTCCCTCCGCTGTGCCGCAACGATGACGCGCGGCGCTCGCTGAACTTCGAAGAGACGGGAAACGTCGTCAGGCACATCGCCGGCGGCGGAATCACGAATTTCCTGTATGGCGGCAACGCCTTTCTCTACCACTTGACGCTGAGCGAATACGAAGAGTTGCTGGATTGGATGAGCAGTGCGGATGCGAGCTACCTGATGATTCCCTCGGCAGGCCCATCGTATGGCCGCGCGATGGACCAGGCGCCGCTCCTGCGCAAGTACGGGTTTCCCACCGTCATGCTGCTGCCCAGCGGCGATCCGCGCGACGCGGTCGGCCTGGAGAGGGGCTATCGCGAGTTTGCCGACGCCCTCGGAAGTCCTCTCATCGTGTATTTGAAGGACGAGAGCAACTTCGGAAGCAACCTGGATGCCGGGCTCGACGCCGTGGCGCGTCTGGTGCGGGACGGCGTTTGCATTGGGATCAAGTATGCGGTTGTGCGTGATGACCCCAGCGAGGACAAGTACCTCGAGGGCCTGCTGCAACGCGTTGACCGCGCCCATGTCATCAGTGGCATCGGCGAGCGTCCGGCCATTGCCCACATGCGCGACTTCCAGCTTCCGGGCTTCACGACAGGTTCCGGTTGTGTCGCGCCGGGGTTGTCGCGGGCGCTCTTTGAAGCAAACTGCGCGGGCGACTACGAAACGGCCGAGAGCATCCGTCAGCATTTCCTTCCGCTGGAGGATCTACGCGACGCGTGGGGTCCCGCCCGCGTGTTGCACGCTGCCACCGAACTGGCCGGCATCGCGGCCGCCGGGCCGATAGCTCCGTATATTACCGGAATCGACGCCGCGCAAACCGACCAACTGAAGCCGGTGGCCAAGGCCCTTGCCGGCCAGGCAATGGCGGTGGCCGCTTAATCAGGCAGGAACGGCGGCCGGCCGGGATTGTTTCGGCAGACGCAGGCAGAACGTTGCGCCGGGATTGCCGTTTTCGGCGATCCACAGGTCGCCGCCGTGGTCCAGCACGGACTGCCGGGACAGCGCTAACCCCAGACCGAGCCCGGTTTTCTTGCCGTGGGTGACGAAAGGCTGGAAGAGCTGCCCTCGGACCGCGGGCTGAATGCCTGGGCCGTCATCGGCAACCTGTATCTCGACCGCATCGCCTGTATCGGAGGCGGTCACGTGAATGTGGCCGCCATCCGGCAGGACTTCCAACGCATTCCCCACCAGGTTCATGAACACACGCTCGATCCGCATCCGCTCCAAGGGCAACTCGAGTTGCTCGGGAACGCGGACTTCGATGGTGACACGCTGGGCGGTGGCCGCCGTTTGCAGCGGTTCAATCCCGGCTTCCACGACATCGCGGAGTAAGCAGACTTCCTTCTCGCCGGAGCGCCCGCGCGTGACCTGCAGCAGGTCTTGAAGCATTTCTTGAATGCGGCGCGACGAGCGGTAGATGTTGGCGGCCAGCCGCTTGACCTGGCCGGAGGTCAACTCGGTATCGACCATCATCTCGGCGCCGCCGTAGATGGCCGCCAGCGGGTTGCGTAAGTCGTGGACGATGGACGAGGCCAGGCGCCCAATGGTGGAGATACGTTCCTGCCGGATCAGTTCGTCGCGCGCCTGCTGGAGGGACTCGCACATGGAATTGAACGTCGCGGCGAGCCGGCCCAGTTCGTCCTGGCTCTGGACGGGCAACCGGAG
Source organism: Bryobacterales bacterium (assembly GCA_016789925.1). GTDB lineage: Bacteria > Acidobacteriota > Terriglobia > Bryobacterales > Bryobacteraceae > JADLDI01. The sequence continues at coordinate 11,711 of JAEUQD010000222.1, forward strand.
GGTGTAGTCCTGGTGGGCAACACGGGCGGCGGCGCGGTCGAGCATGTTGAGCGGCTGGATAATGCGCCGCGCCAGCAGAAAGCTGAAGCCAAGGCCGGCGGCGACGGCGGCGAGCCACACCAGAAAGAGCCAGCGCTGGAGGTTGCGCAACCGCACACGGGCGGCTTCGAACGACCGGAACACGATGAGCTTGCCGAGCGGGCGGCCTTGCACGTCGATCAATTCGCGGTCGAGGCGGGCGTATTGGACGACACCGTCCGAGATCAGTTCGGTGGGCGGCGACCCAAGCACCTCGCGGCGAAGAACAGACGTGGCCCGGTCGTTGAGCGTCGAGGCAAACACGCGACCTCCGGCAAGAAACAGGAATTCGCTGCCGCCAGTGGACTCGCGGAGACGCTCGGCCACCGAGTGGTCTACCGAGAAGCCGCTCACCAGAACGCTGACCAGCGACGATCCGCCCGTCGAGTCGACATAGACAGGCGTGAACACAAGCTGGTAAAGCTGGTTCCCGATTACGGCAAAGCCGGCCGCCTGTTTGGGAAAGCGCTGGCGCACGGTAGCGATCATCGGCCAAGCGTCCGGTAGCCGGCCCGGCGCCGCCGAATCGAGCGAGGCGACGGTATTGCCTTCCGGGTCGGCCACGGTAAAGAACGCGTTCTCTTTCAACTCGTCCGCGACCTTCACCCACAATTCCCCGGCTGCATCCTGAATGGTGGGGCGATGCCTGGTCTGGAAGGCAGCCCGCACGTTCGGTGTGGACGAGATGATCGCCGCGACCGACGCCAACGTGTCGGAGCGGGAGCGCCACAACGACTCGTAGGCCTGGAGACTCGCCCGCACTTCTTCCTGAAGCGACTGGTTGGTCATCGCCAGAGTGTGGCGCTGCAGGAGCAACCCCGTAATGGCGTAGAGAGTGGTGACGACAACGGCGGTGGAGAGCCAGATCTTGGCGAGCAGCGACAACCGGGGGAAGCGCATCACCGGCCTCCGTATGGAACGGCGGATGCCGGCTCGGGCCCATACTCTTTCCCAAACTTGTTCTTGTGCGGCAGCGGCACGTAGTCGAGTTCGGAGATGCGTTGCGGCGGCAATTGCAGGCCTTCGGAACCGATTGTCACGCGCTTCTCCAGTTGCTTCAACTTGGTTTCCGCGGCCCGCTCGTGCCAGACCTTCAGAATGTATTCACCCGGAGGCACATCGGCGATTCGAAACGCGCCATTAGTGCCGGTGGTGGCGTAAAACGGTGTCTCCAGAACCACGATGACAGCGCTCATCGAGGAGTGGATATTACAGAATACGCGGACGACGCCCGCACGCCGGAAGCGGATCTTTTGACTCGTTCCGGGCGGGTAGAGCCCGGTGTCGAAAGGCTGCCCGGCGAAGTTCGAAAAGGCGTTGTGAAAGATGGGATCCAGGTTCGGCAGATCGACGACCGTGCCGACCGCAACCACACTGATGTGCGGCGTGAAGCGCTTCCCTCGTTGGAGAATCGTATGAACCGGCGATGCGGGCAGAGCCGGACGCCCCTGAACCGGTTCCAACCACACGACTACACCCGAGTAGTCTTTCTTCTTGGTGACGCTGGGCAGGCGCGAATCCACCAGCTCGAAGCTGCCGCTGACAATGGCGGCCCCGAGTGGCGTCAACAGCGCTGCCAGACTAAAACAGGTAGACCACCGACAGATCATAGCGGTTGTTCTTCCGGGGTCCGGGAGTCAGGAAACGGGTTCGGGTTTGCAACGCTTCGACGGAAAGAAGCAGGTTCGGCGCGATGCGCATCATCAGGTTGACGCCACCGGTATGGTTGGCGCCGATCGCGGTGGGCAGCAGGTCACGGTTCCGGTCGTCGTGGATCCCGCCGAACAGGTTGAGGGAAACACGGTTGGTAAAGGGTACCGCGGCTTGTGCCCAACCGCCTTTGGACTTGACCGTCGTCAGCCGGCCATCGGGAAACAGCGTGAGCCCCTGCCGCAGCGCCCCAAAGTGATGCACGTTCTCACCCGACCAGAAGAGGCCCGACAACTCAAGCATCGCCCAGGGATTCGCAAACCAGTCCAGTGACCAGACCCGCGAAGGCAACTGTCGGCCAAGAGCGTGTGTCGTACTGACATGGAAGCCGGGAGCGATGGCGATGCGCCGGTTCTCGTCGAACTTATGGGCAACTTCAAACCGGCCCTCGAGCCCGGGGCGCCGGCGCTCCTGCGCGATGCGGACATCGCCGGTCGACGAGTCCTCGTTGGTTTGCAACAGGGCTGCCTGCGCGCGCAATTGTGTTTGCGGACCAAGCGCGAGCCGTTGCTCGAAACGGATCTGCGGTTGCCAGCGCCACAAATTGCCGGCCGATGTGAGCGGCGACACCCCAATGAAGCTGAACGAAGTCGGGTCACGTTGCGAAAAGAGCGGCTTTTCCTGCCCTACCATCAACGAGCGCGAGCCCCAGTCGATTTCCACGGTCGCCGTCCGCAGGCGCATCGGAGCGTAGAGCGTGTTCTCGATATTTCCCTCAAAAAAATCGGTAAAGACGGAACCTTTGACGTGTCCGCCCCAGAGTGTCTGAGCGCCGTGGTATTCCAGACCGATTACCGACTGCCGAAACGTGAGCCCTGCCGTGGACCGGCCCGGTACTCGCGCGGCGGTGGTCGGATGGTCCACACCCGCGGCCGCCGGAGAATTTTTGTACAGGTTGGCGACCAGCATTCCGGAGATTTTGAGCGGAAACCGCTGAGAAGCCTCCACCTTGGCCTGCGCCTGCTCCTCAACCCGGCGCTCCATGACATCCAGGCGCTCTTCGGCCGTGGCATTCTCCGGCGTGCGGAGGTTGACCACTTGGGTTCGCAACTCATGCAACTCACGCCGCAACGAATCGTTTTCACGCTCCAGACGGTCGAGCCGTTCCAGAATGCGGTCCACCGGCGCCTGGGGCGGCGCTGCCCACAGCGCCCAGGAGAATAGCAACAGCCAAAACGCCCTAATCATGGCCTCGTTCCTTAAGAAGTGTTACCAGCTTTTGACGCAGTTCAACCGGGGAATACGGTTTCGTGAAATAAGCATCCGCGCCGGCGCGCAGTGCGCGGCGCGGTGCGTCCGGGTCGACGCTTCCGCTGGAGACGATGATCGGCAGGCGGGAGTAGCGCGGCTCGGCTCGCAGGCGCTTGATGAGTTCGTAGCCATCCATGTGCGGCATCTCCAAATCGGTCACCACCGCCGCCAGCGGCGGTTGCCCCGGCATATCCAGCAGCCGGAGCGCTTCTGTTCCAGAGGGCGCCACCTGAATCTCCGCTTCGTCCAATGACATCAACGCGATCTCCAGGTTTATCGCCATCTGCGGCGAGTCTTCCACGATCAGAATCATACGAGCCACAAGACTGTACTCCGTCTACGATTCTTCCGCAGCAACGCCTTTGCAAGGTGTAAACTCTCGCCGCGGCTCATGGGATAAAGCGGTACCCCACACCGTGGACCGTCATGAAATGCTTTGGCAGGTTGGCGTCCGGTTCGAGTTTCTGGCGGAGCTTGACCACGTGCGCGTCCACCGTCCGGGTATTGGGAAAGGAATCGTACCCCCAGACGCTGTTCAGTATCATGTCGCGGGTGAGCGGCTTGTCCGGATTCTGCAAGAAATAGACGAGCAGGTTGTATTCATTCGGTGTGAGCTTCACCTCATTGGTTCCGCGCATCACGACCCGGCGGTCGAGATCCACTTCCACTTCCGAGAACCGGAGCACCGCATGCGTATCCGGCGAAGCCCGCCGCAGTAGTGCGCGAATTCGCGCTAGAAGCTCCCGGCGTCCGAACGGCTTCGTGACATAGTCATCTGCCCCGATTTCCAGCAGCAGGACCTTATCAACCTCTTCGCCGATGGCGCTTAAGACGATGATTGGCGTGTGAATCTGGGCGGCCCGCAGTTGCTTGCAGATATCCACTCCGCTCATCCCGGGCAGCCGCAGATCGACAATCAGGAGGTCCGGCTTGAGCGTGAGGACCTTTTCGTACCCTGTCTTGCCGTCCAGTGCCGCCAGAACACGGTAGCCCTCCTGCTCCAACATCACGGCGATTGTATCCTGGAGCCCTTCGTCGTCGTCTATAAAGAGGATGGTTTGCATCGCGCGCTGTCAGACGATTGTATCTGACTCGTTCCCGGCGCGGCTGCTACGATGAAAGATAGGTAACCCGCCCAAAAGAAGGAGATTAGCGCTCGATGGTGAAGTGTCTTCTGAGTCTTGTCCTACTGACCGCGGCCGCGTTCGGCCAGTACAGAGTCGAGCCCGCCGAAGCTCCTCCCGCTGAGTTGGCGGCCGCGATTGTCGCTGAATTGCAGCCTGCCGGACAGAAGATCATCGCGCCTGACGGCAAGGTGTGGTGTGAAGTGTGGTTCCGCAAACAGGTCCCGGCCGGGTCGCCAACGACTGAATCCGATGTCACCTGGAAGACCATGCCTCCCGGGTCCTTGGTCGGCGCCATTCGGTTTCCGAACGGAGGTGCGGACCGGCGTGCCCAACCCATC
>JAEUQD010000254.1 GCA_016789925.1 Bryobacterales bacterium
GCCGCTGGGTAAGGACTTGGCGGATTTCTACGCCGCCATCGGAATGCCGATCCACGAAGGCTACGGATTGACCGAAGGCGGGATCGTGGCGCTGAACCCTTACGGCAACCCGCGCTCGGGGAGTATCGGCAAGCCGATGCCCCGGGTCGAGATGAAGATCGCGGCCGATGGAGAGTTGATCTTCCGCAGTCCCACGATGTTTGCCGGCTACTATCGCGACGCCGTGGCAACATCGGCCGTACTGCAGGATGGCTGGCTTCATACAGGCGATATCGCCGAGATCGACGCGGACGGCTACGTCTACATCACCGGGCGGAAGAAGGAAGTGCTGGTTTCCTCCAACGGGAAGAAGATCTTTCCAGCCCTGGTCGAGGGTCTGTTCAAGATGGAGCCGCTTATTCACCAGGTGCTGCTCGTGGGCGACAAGCAGCCCTACGTCACGGCGCTCCTCACTTTGAACCCCTCCATGGCCGAGACGCTCAAGGGGATGGACGAGTGGAAAGGCAAACCCCTGGCCGAGGTCGTCAAGTCGGCGCCGGTCGTCACCGAAGTAAAGCGAATCGTCGGTCGCGTGAACAAGCAACTGGCTCCCTTCGAGCAGATTCGCAAGTATCACGTGCTGGACCGCGATTTCACTATCGAAGAAGGTGAAATCACTCCCACCATGAAGGTTCGCCGCGCCCGTGTGATTGAGAACCATCGCCGGATCATCGGCGAGCTCTACCTCGGGCGCGGCGAAGACAACGTCTAGCCCCGGACACCTAGCAGCTTCCCCCTCGCTCATGCATACCGGATGCCCGCCGCACCGTACTTCCTCACATCCGCATCCAGCGTCGCCAACTCGACGTTCTCGGCCAGCGCCTGTGACAACAGCAGGTGGTCAAAGGGGTCCTTGTGCAGCACCGGCAGCGATGCCAGCCGCTCAAGATGGCCTCGGATCAACGGCAATTCCATCGCCTTCAAATCCAGCAAGGCCTGTTCCATGTGCTCCAACGTGAACCCGAACCGGTCTCCGTACTTCCGCCGCTTGAACCCCACTTCCGCAAACGACACGACGCTGATCAGACGCTGGTCCGCATCCCCAATCTTGCCTTGCAGGGCTAGGGGAATCGACTCGGGTTCCGTCGCCAGCCAGATCACAACGTGGGTATCCAGCAGGATCCTCATTCCCAATTGCCTTCGATGAATCCCTCGGCTTCTTCCTCCGGCATCGCAAACAGCAGCGCACGGTCCGCGACTTCCGCCTTTCCCCGCAGGGTCCCCAAAACCGGGCGCGCCTTCTCTATCGGCACCAGCCGAATCCCACACCTCCCCCGTCGAGTGATGATGATCTCCTCACCCGCTTCCGCCCGGTTCGCCAGCTTCGACAGTGTCGTCTTCGCCGTATGTATGTCCACTTCCATCATTCAATTTTAGCTATCTTATTTAGCTAATTCAACACAAACAACAGCTCATGGAAAAGCCGGGCAACCGCCCGGCTTTCAATCCTCCCAAAGCTCCGGAGTACGCTTTTAGTGGACGCCGGCGGCCGCGCTCAGAGACAGCAGCGCATAGCTGGTGGCGGCTGCGGAGATCCACTGGTCTTTCCCGTAGGGGAAGCCGCTTTCTTTGTATGGCTGAATCGGGAACGCGCGCGTCGCCACATGCCACGTCCCGTCCTGCTTCTGCGTGCTCACCAGGTAGAAGAGGCCGCGGCGGTAGGATTCGTCCTTCACAGTGATCGCGCCCGCCTGCCGCAGAGCCTGAAGAGCCAACCCGGTCGAATAGGCGTCCGAGTCCACCTTGGGTAGTGAGGCCCATCCGCCGTCGGCGCGCTGTTCGGCCATCAGCGCCTTGGCGGCCCGGCTGACCTCCGATTGCGGCGCTTTGCCCGAAGCCAGCGCCCAGACGCGCAACGCCTGATCGGTGATCGCTGTGGACTTTGCCGCTTTCAGCCAGTTC
>JAEUQD010000184.1 GCA_016789925.1 Bryobacterales bacterium
TCGTCGAAATCGATCCGCTTCGAAGACGCGAAAAAGAAGTCCGTCAAATGAACATTATTCGGGTCGACGTAGAAGTTCAGATGGCCGCGCTGATCGGCGACGGAATCGTAATCCGGCGGGTCGGGCACAATGCGCGGCGCGTGCGACATTACGTACTGGCAATAGCGGCGCGTGTGCGCCAGTTCTTCCAGCGCCTTGCGCACCGCGGTCTCGGGATCGAGGCTGGCGGCAGGCGCAAACACAAGCGCCGGCGCCTTGTCGCTCGTGCTGGTAAGCACCGCCAGCACGGCGGGAATGCCGTTATCGGACGTGATGTTCAAGAGCCGCACACGGCCGCAGGCCTTCTCGAATCGCTGGACCAGATCGAAATTCTCGTCCGACAGCGTCTCCACCCGAACCTGCGGGGGCGAGATCATCGCCTGCCAGGCGAGCAGCGCCGCATCCCGCTCCACGGCTTCGCAGATGGCCCCCAACGCGGCCTCTTCATAACTCAAATGACAGGCTAATCCGGTGGAAATTGGCTGATCGATCGGCGAATCGCCCGAACCGGCGGGGAAGTAATAAGGAATGAAGACGCGCGCCGCCGGAACAAAGACGCGTTCCCCGGTCGCAGCGTCGACGGCATGGGTCCACCGGACAGGCGTCTCGCCGGTAAACGGAACCCAGAGGAAGCCCGGTGATTCATACTGCGCCTCGCTAAACAGCGCGAAGCTCGCCGGGTCGACGCACGGGAAGTCGGCGTCGTCGCGGCTGGTCAGCGGCAATTCATCGGCACGATAGAAGGCCGCACAGTAGCGCTCGACACCTTCGCCAATCGCTTTGGCCAGCGCGCGTCCCCGATCGGTGGATGCCCCGCCCGTGAAGTGAAAATTCTTCTGCGGGTTGAACGCACTGGCATTGCACGCCTCACCCTGAAAGTGAAAAAAATTTGGACCGCCCGGTTCCTTGCGAACCTCCATTGCGTACTTGAGGATCCCCACCTGGTCGTCCACCAGCAGCGGCGCGGCGTCCTCAAGCCGCCGCAACGGTTGCGCAAACAGCCTCATGAATTCAAACCCGGAGCCTGCAGCGAAAACTTCTCCACCGACGCCGACGACCGTTCGTTCATCGGACTGCACACCGTGCACCGCGGCACCTTGAGTACCCGCCGCGTGGTCAGCGCCGGGACCATCGGCCGCACCTCGATGAGCGCGCCTACCTGCCAGCCAGGCAGCCCGCCGCTATAGAACTTGAGCAGTTCCAGCGCCGCCAGGTCTCCGATCATAGCCGATAACGCCGGGTGCGCCGCCGCCACCGCCTGGGTTGCAAACGCCTCTTCCTCTACGGCGCGCGCCGTCGTCCAGTCGTCCCAGTGAGAATTCTGGCGAGCGATCAGGCACTCAAAACAAGGCGATTCCCCGGGCACAACCAGCGGCCCCAGATATCCCACCAAATTCTGCAAAACCACCGGAAAGAAATGGACCTCATTGTCAATACAAAACCGGTTCCATTCGCGCAGCAGCGACAGCCCGCCGAAATCGGAGACCGCCACAATGCACTGGCGAGCATCTGGTTCATAAACGTCCTGCCACTGCTCATAGTCCACGGGAGCCGCCAGGTTTTCCGGCCAGCTTCCCGACTTCACCGCCCCTTCCGGCGTGAACAGTTCCAGATTGCGCAATAGCGGGAAGTCTACAACGTCCAGATTGATGCAGCCGGATTCGCTCAGCACCGACGCAATGCGCCTGCTGATCGGATTCACGCCCACCACCGTCACGCTGCGTTCAGACAGTTTCGCTTCGGCCTGCCGGCGGTTGTGTCCCAGATCCCAATAGAAGATGTCGACCCGGTCTTCTTCGATGGGCTCGGCGGGCAGCGCTTCGGCCTCCACCAGGATCCTCCGGCTCAGCAATTGCTGAATCAGGCTGTTCACCGCATCCCGTTCGGCGGCTCCGAACAACTCGACGGCATCCTCGCGGTCCATGCCTTTGCCTGACAGCTTGGATAACAGCATTCCAACAGTCCGCTGGACGCCTTCCCCGCGGATCTGTACTTCCGTACACCCGCGCTTCAGCAACACACCCGAAGGCGTCTCGATGAACTCCACCGGCAAACAAACAATTCGGTTTTTTCTGATTTCTAATTTCACGCTTTATCCCTGAACACTGTGCTCCACCGCACGCTGCGGCACGGAATGATATGGAAGGTATTGAGAGTAGCTGCCTCGGAACAGGCGGAACAGGTTTCGATACTCGCGCCGGAACTCATCCCTGGGCAAATAGGTGGCCGTGACGGCATTCTGCGTGTCGAACAGATCCCAGTTGGGCCGCCCGTTCTCCTGACGCTCGACAATACGGTCGAAACTGGTCATCAGTTCGGTACCGGGCAGCGGCGTCAGGACGGTGAACGACGGATAGCGGATGCGATGGTGCTCGACAAACCGGGCGAGTTTCTGAAAGTCGCGCTTGGTGTAGTTCGTATTCACGACAAACTGCGCCAACACTTCGATCCCCAACTCCTCGGCCACGCGAAGCCCGGCTTCTATCTGCGCGGAGTTGTAACCCTTGTTGTACTCCACCAGGTCGTTCTCCGAAATCGCGTCAATCCCCATCATCAGGCGCTCCAGACCCACTTCGGTCCAGGCTTTCACCACCTCGCGTTGCCGCACTAGGCTGTCCATGCGGCAATACGCGAAGAAGCGCTTTCGAACGCCCGCCCGCTTGAGCGCCTGCGCCAGTTCCAGCATGCGGTGGCGTTGAATAAACGCCTCGTCATCTACCAGAAAGACGAACTCTTCCTCGATGGCCGCAGCCTCTTCCACCACCTGATCGACCGGCCGTGAATAGTAGCGCCCGTCGACAATCTGCCACACCGAACAGAACGTGCAGCGGTAAGGGCAGCCGACGCTGCTGCGCATCAGCGCAACCGGTTTCATCCAATCAATGAAGTAATGCGGCCGGTCGGCCTGGGTAACTTTCCGGTCAGGAACCGGCAAATTCGCCAATTCGATTTTCGGCGCCGGGCCTCCGAATTCAAACTTCGCTCCGGCTCGCGACCAGACTGCCTGTAGCCCCGAAACACACCGGTCGCCTTCGGTGTAGCGTTTCAAAAGCGCCCGCAACGGAGCCACGCCCTCGCCAATCACAACGTGGTCCATCTGGGGCTCGAAAAAATCTTCGGGGAGAAAGGTGGCGTGATGGCCGCCCGCCACCGTAATCACATCGGGAAGAAGGGCCTTTGCCTTCCGGCAAACTTCCAAGGCAGCGCGAACATGCATGCTGAACGCGGTTACCCCCACAACATCGGGCCGGTAACCGCGCAGTTCCCCCTCCAGTGCATCGGGACGCAGCCGCAAGTCCAGAATCCTCGCCTCGTGCCCGTCCAGACAGACACCCGCGGCAAGATATTCCAGCGCCAGCGGCTCAGCCACCGCACCAAGGTCACCTCCCCATTCCGGGTCGGTACGTGCCTTCGGCCAAACCAGGAGAACCTTCAAGGCCCCTCCTCAAACACTGCCGGACGCCAATCGATCTTTTCTTGTGGGTCTACTGGATGACTACCGGTTCGGTAACCGATTCCGCGCAACAGCACGGGCAGCAGCAGCAGCAGCAGTTGATGTCACCCGCCGTGAGCCCGCCAATGTCCGCCGGAAGCCCGGTCTTGATTTGTTTGCCAAAAGCGGTCCGGATGGAGTTGATATCCGATACCGTCAGGGCAGCCGTGGTTTGGGACCTCTTCCCCTCCCACAGTGCGACGAGATCAGCCTTCGTGAGCGCCTTGACGCGCGGGCTCAGTGCTTCCAACTCCGCCGCGCTCAGGCCCATTTTAAGAATTGGGGTCGCCATTGGAAAACGCCCCTTGACTCTTTTTGCAGCTACTTCGGCCATGCACCCTCCTTGAGAAAACGTCGGCTAAAACCCAGAAAAAGCGGTTTGGCACAGTTCATCACAATCAATCAAATATGTCAAGGATTTCTGTTTCTTAGAGTTTCTTAGGCCGCGCTCTATAGGCGCTTCGCCCCTACCGCGACGTGAGCGGCGGATGTTCCGGAATCGCGGCGCCGTCCACGCGCGGATCGGTGCCCGAGAAGTTCACCTGTCGTTTCGTGTCGCGGACCACCGCGCTTCCGAAACCCATCGCACTCGCATAGTTCGTCAACACCGTAATCACGTGGCCCCGGCGCGCGAGGTCGGCCCGCAGGAACTCGGGAATGCGCGCCTCCATCTGCACATCGCATCCCTCAAATGTCGACTTGGTAAACCGGGGAGCCTCCAGCGCCTGCTGCACATTCATTCCGAAATCCACCACATTGGAAACAAACTGCGCGTGAGCCTGCGACTGGTTCCAGCCGCCCATGATCCCGAAACCGATTTTCAGGTCGCCCTTTTCCATGAACGCCGGAATGATCGTATGCAGCGGCCGCTTGCGCCCGGCCAGCGTGTTCGGTTTCCCGGGCGAGAGGTCGAAACCCGCTCC
>JAEUQD010000307.1 GCA_016789925.1 Bryobacterales bacterium
CCCGCCCGGCGGTCTCGAAAACTTCTCGAACGGGTTCCTTCCGGCCACCCATCAGGCGACGCACTTGAAAGGCGACGACCCGCCGGTGGACAATATCGTTCCCGCCGACCCGGCCACGCGCCAGCAGACCAAGCTCGAAACTATTCTTGCCCAGGACAGCGCTTTCGCCAAGGGTCGCGGCGGCGACGATGCGGTGGAATCCGCTATCCGGAACTACGAGATGGCTTACCGCATGCAATCGCTGGTGCCTGACGTCCTGGACCTTGCCAGGGAATCCGAGTCGACAAAGAAGCTCTACGGACTCGACTCCGAAGACAAGTACAAGCGCCTCTACGGCCTGCAATGTCTCCGCGCGCGCCGCTTACTCGAATCGGGCGTGCGCTTTGTCGAGGTCACGTCCCCCAACATCTTCGGTATGAACGGCACCTGGGACCAGCATAGCGATCTCAAGAAAGGCCACGAAACCAACGCCCGCGTCACCGACCAGGCGGTCACTGCGCTCATCAAGGATCTGCGCGCCCGCGGCCTCCTCGAAGAGACCCTCGTGCTCTGGGCCGGCGAGTTCGGCCGTACTCCCGACACCGCCAACGGCGATGGCCGCGACCATCACACCGGCTGCTTCACCCTCTGGATGGCCGGCGCGGGTGTGAAGAAAGGCGCCATCTACGGGTCCACCGACGAACTGGGTAACAAGGTGGCGGAAAACCCCGTCACGATCCACGACCTGCACGCCACCATGCTTCACCAGTTAGGCGTCGACCACCGCCGCCTCACCTATCGCTTCGGCGGCCGCGACGTCTCGCTAACCGATGTTCATGGCCGCGTAGTAATGGAAGTACTAAGCTGAGCGTTTGTAACTCGATTTGCATGTAGTTGCTACCTTTGCTGCCCGGTCTTCATGATATGCTCGTCACAGACGCTGTCGCAGGTCTGGATTCAAGAGGAGAACGGAATCGAACAATGGCTACGATTAATGGAATTGAAGTGTTTGCCGGCACGACGAAAGTAATGACGGCTACTACCGGAAGTTTCAGCAATAACAAGATAACGATCGCTGCGCCAAAATGGGTAAGCGACAATCAGGCGCTCATTACGGTCGCATCCAAGTCCACCCTGAAATTCAAAATAACGGGTAAGCAGATGGACGGCTGGTCAACCCCACCTCCGGTCAATCTGTTGAGGACGGGGACGCCGTTTAAGAAGGAAAATTATAAAGCTACCAAGCTGGGAAAGACGGGCTCGGCCGAATTTAGTGCCTAATGGTTCGACTCTGAAGAAAAAGCTGGTGCCCGAACCCTGCCAGGAGGATTCGGGCACTGCGTTTCTCGGAATCCCTACCGCTGCGGAGCGCCCGCCCGGTCCATGATCGGCCAGACGTCGACAATCTGGTCATTCTTGGCCACGTAATAGCGGTCGTACACGTTGGTCGAGGTATCCAGGTTCGACGGATAGATCTCCACCTTGTCGCCGACCTTATAATCCCGGTCGCCGTCCTTCCACTTCAGCAAGCCATATTCGGCACCCTGATTATCGATCGTCACATCGGGCCGTCCCTTTACCGCATCGGTCGGCTTCAGCATCGCCTTGTTGCCCGCGTCGATCGACGCCAGGCCGTCGCGTTGCTTGCTCACCACCGTCGACAGCACCGTGAGCGCCGGCTTGAAGTCGTGGTACACCGCGTCGTCTCCCTGGCCACCCACATGGATATACAGGGTATCCATAAAAATGTAGGAACCGGCCTGGAGCTCCGTAAGCGAACCGACGTCGATGTTATACGTCCCGGTGGACCCACCCGTCTTGATCGCCACGGGCAGCCCGCTCTTCTTGCACATCTCGTGCGTTTCCAGCATCCCCGCCAGGTCTTCCTGCGACCGCTGCTTGCGCTTCTCGAACGTCTTCGTATGCGAGGCCATGCCCGAATACGCCATCAACCCCATCAGTTTCAGGTTCTTCGACGAATCCACCTGTTGCGCCAGTTTCAACGCGAAGTTACCCGGCGGGCAGCCTTGGCGGACCAGGCCCGCGTACACGTCCACCACCACGTTGACCCTCGTTCCGGCCGCCGCGGCCGCTTCCTGCAACTGCCTGGCGATGATCGGATCGTCTACCGCTGTCATGAACGTCGGCTCGTGCTTCGACAGCGCCGCCACCCGCTTGATCTTGTTCATGCCTGTCGGCTGGCAGGTGAACAACACGCCCTTGATGCCGTGGTTCACCATCAGTTCACACTCGGCGATGGTCGCGCAGCAGACGCCGATCGCCCCGAGCGCCACTTGGCGCTTCGACACTTCCGGCGACTTGTGAATCTTCACGTGCCCCCGGAGATCGATGCCCGTCCGTTTGCAGTGATCGGCCATCTTCTTCAGGTTGTAGTCGAACGCATCCAGATCCAGCACCATGGCCGGCGTCGGCAAATCGTCCAGCGAGATGTTGCGGAAATCCTTCCGCGCCAGCTTCGCTTCCAGATCGTTAATGATCGGCCCGGATTTGGCAGCCGGCTTGGCAAACGCAGGCAATGCGGCGGCGAAAGAAAGGAAAGAACGGCGGCTGTTCATTGAGGCATTGTATACAATTCAGATATGTTCTGCCTCATCGCTTTGGCCATCGCCCTCGACGTGCCGCTCACAGTCGTCGAAACCCTTGGTGTCGCCCGAGAGGGAGAACCGGTCACGTTCGGCGTTCCCCTGCCCAAAGGCCTGCTCCGCGACACCGGGCAGTTGCGCCTGGTCGACGCCCAGGGCCGCACCCTCCCGGCCGACTTCCGGATCGTCAACAAGTGGTGGGACGATGGATCGGTCCAGTGGGTCCATGCGGACTTCAACGCCTCCGTTTCCGCCTCCAGTTCCGCCCAATACCGTCTTACCCTGTCGGACGCTCCGCCGCCGTCCCCTACCTCCACCCTCCGTGTCGAACGGCAGGATGGGGCCATCAAGGTCAATACCGGCCCCCTCGAATTCACAGCTCATGCCAGGGGTCATCTGCTGGACGGCCCAGGGCTCTCACAGGTCGATGTCCACCTCCGGTCCGACGAACGCGTCTACAAGCTGAGCAACTGGGCGCGGTCCGAGCTTGTCATCGAGGAGCAGACCCCCACCAAGATCATCCTCAAGCGTACCGGCGCGCACGCCTGGGTGGATAAGGAAGATAAGGCACTCGACTACGTGGTCCGCATCATCGCCCATGCCGGACGCTCCCAGGTCAAGATCGTCTACAGCTTCGTCAACCGCCAGGGTAGAGAGATGAGCGACTTCGTCCGCCTCGACGGCCTCTGGCTCCAGGGCCGGCTCGCTCAATCCGCCGACGCCCAGCATGTCGAGCAACTGGACGCGGAACCTCGCCGCAAAGGTTGGTTCACCGCCGGCAACATCGGGTTTGGCGTCCGCTGGTGGTGGCAACTTTACCCGAAAGGCTTCCAGGTCCTGCCCAACGGCCGCGTCCGCCTGGACCTGTTTCCGGAAACCGCCCGTCCCCAGAACATCTACAAAGGCGTCGCCAAGACGCACGAACTCCTCCTCTCCTTCGACAACTCGAATCACTGGGCCGAACTCGAAGAGCCCCTCCTGCCTGCCGCGCCGCCTAAATGGTACACCCGGGATACCAAGGCACTCGGCCGTCTGACAGACACGGCTCCCGACGCCTACCCGCCCCAGCACTACCCCCTCGTGCAGCGCTACGACCAGTGGCTGACCACCTCTCGCGACGCAGTCCTCGCCAAACGCGACAAGGGCTTCGAGTTCCAGGGTCGCAAGTTCGACGAATACGGCATGCTCAACTTCGGCGATGCCATGCACAAGCTCATCCCCAACGACTCACGCCCCGACTATGGCGTCCATTGGGAAACCGAATACTACGACTTCCCCCACGCCCTCTTCCTGCATTTCTTCCGCACCGGCGACCGCGTCTCGTTCCGCACTGCCGTCGAAGCCGCGGCGCACCTGGCCGACGTCGATATCTCCCACAGTGAGGACAGGCCCGGTCGCGACGGCGCTCCCCGCACCGGACCCGGCTTGAACCACTGGACCCGCTACTCCAACGGCGTCTTCATCTCTTCCACAAGCTGGGCCTTCTACAAGAACGAAAGCCTGTTTGACCGCTGGCTGCTCACCGGCGACCTCTGGTCCCGCGACGTGGCCCGGCTCTCCGCCGACTTTGGCGTTACCTACGACGGGCTCGACCTCCAAAGCAACACGCGCTCCATCGGGCACGGCATGTTCGCCATGCTCAAAGCCTACGAGGTGTTTGGCGACCGCAAGTACCTGGACCGCGCCAACTGGATTGTCGATTGCGTCCACGCCTGGCAGGACGGCAACGTGGCCCGGCTCAAGGAGTTAAGCTCCCGCATCGTCTGGAGCCCCGAGTTCGCAGGCGGTTACAGCCACCAGTCCTGGATGTACGGCATCGCACTCGAAGGCATGGCCCAGGGCTCGCTCACCCTGAATCGTCCCGAGATGCCCTCCTTCCTCAAACGCGCTGCCGACTGGGTGTTCGCCAACCCCAAGGAGTGGAACCCCGAACAGCGGAAGTTCCTCAATGCGCCCGTGCACGGCGTGATGCTCACACCGGGCCTCGCCTATATCGCGGAAACCAGCGGCGACCGGAAATATTTCGATATTGCGCTCGAACACTTCCAACGCCAGGTCGCCAACGAGCCACCCACTAACCGCTTGAAACTATTCGCCCAACTGTTCCGAAACTCGCAGCGGTTCCTCTGGTACCTGTCGACGGAAACCACGTCGCGGCCTTCAGAGTAGAAAAAAACAGCAAAAAACTCTTTTCTCCAGACCTGACTGCTGCTATTCTGTCCCCGAGGATCAGATATACATGTCTGGAAATTCGATATCTCGCCGCGGGCTGATCGGCCGCCTGGCCGCCGCAGCCGGAGTTTTCTCTCTCACCAAGGGAGCCACTGCTCAATCGGTCAACCCCCGGTCCGCACCCAGCCAGTTGAAGATCACGGATATGCGGTCGGTGTTGATCGCTTCCAATTACGATTACCCCATCATCCGCATCGACACGAACCAGGGCGTCTACGGACTCGGCGAGGTCCGCGACGCCGGCCGCGAGGGGACAGCCCTCGTCCTCAAACCCCATTTGATTGGCCGGAATCCCCTCCAAATCGAGCCGATCCTCGATTCCATCCGCTACTTCTCCGGCCAGCAGCGCATGGGCGGTGGTTACAGCGCCGTCGACATGGCTCTCCACGACATCGCCGGTAAGGTGTACAACGTTCCCGCCTGGCGGTTGGTTGGCTCCAAGTACCGCGACCGTATCCGCATCTACTGCGACACGAACGAAAGCCAGGATCCCAAGATCTACGCCGAGCGCATGAAGAAGCGCCAGCAGCAGGGCTTTACTTTCTTCAAGATGGATCTCGGTACCCGCATGGTCGCCAACCGTCCCGGCGCCGTCAACGACAGCCGGGTCGCCACCGAAAAGGGCCTCGCCTACATGTGCGAGTACATCCAGGCCATCCGCGACGCCATCG
>JAEUQD010000350.1 GCA_016789925.1 Bryobacterales bacterium
GCCGTGATCGGCTGCGGGTTCTTCGCCCAGTTCCACCTCGAGGCGTGGCGGCGAATCGACGGCGTGGAGATTGTGGCCGCCTGCGACCCGAACATCGAGCGCGCCCGCGCGGCCGCTGCCCGGGCCTACCAGTCGTGGGAAGACATGCGGGACGTCGAAGCCCTGGATTTTGTCGATATCGCCACGCGCCCGGACACGCACCTTCGGCTGGTCGAACAGGCGGCCGCCGCCGGCCTCTCCATCATCTGTCAGAAGCCTATGGCGCCGACCCTCGATGAGGCGCAACGGATGGCCGAAGTAGCCCGCCAGGCCGGTGTGCGTCTGATGATCCATGAAAACTGGCGCTGGCAGCCCTGGTACCGCGTCGTCCGCGAGCGCCTGGCGGCGGGCGACATCGGACAGCCGGTCACCTACCGGTTCCGGATCCGGCGCCGGGACGGGCACGGTCACGCCCCTTATTCCGCGCAACCCTACTTCCGCGAGATGCCGCGCCTACTCATCTTCGAAACCCTCGTCCACCCGATCGACACCGCGCGCTTCCTCTTCGGCGAGATCCAGTCCATCACCGCCATTGCGCGCCGCCTGAACCCGGTCGTGAAAGGCGAGGATTTTGCCCAACTGCTCACAGCCCACACCTCCGGACTGGGCGGCATCATCGACGGCCACCGCTTTCTGGACATCGTCTCTGATAGTCCTCCGCTGGGCGATGCTGAGGTGGAAGGCGAGTTCGGCGTGCTTTCCGTCACGGCCTCCGGCGACGTTCTTCGCAACCAGAAAATCATCTGGCGCAATGAGGTTCACCACGGCTATCGCGGCGACAGCGTCCACGCCACACAAAAGCACTTCATCGATTGCCTCCGCACCCGCCAGGCCTTTGAAACCGGCGCCTCAGAATACCTCAAGACCTACGCCGCCGTGGAGGCTGCTTACCAGTCGGCAGCGGCGGGCCACACCGTGACCCTCGGCGCTCCATAGCCTATCCCCTCGCCTCTGCAAGGGGCATGACAAAGCGTACTATTGGTGCTATTCTGCCCACGACTGTATTGCTTTTACGGTCGATAAGGTTGGGGAGAAACCGATGCCTCGCCCACTGGCTACTGCCGCCATTGCCTTCCTCCTGCTCCTGCCTACCCTGGCAGTGGCGGGTCCCATCTATCACGCCACCGTCAGCGATGCCTATTACGACCAGCAATGGCTGCGTGACATCGCCTTTACGGGACCCGATGGCGTTCGTACGTTTCAGATCCCCGGGTTGGATGTGGTCAGCTCGACCGTGGTGGGCGACTTGGGCGTTTTTGCGTTCTCAGGCGAGATCGCTGGGGACGCCCTGGCTGGACTCGTGCGCTATGACGGTGTGGGCATGGAACGGATTCTATTTCGTCATGACGAGTTACCCGCAGCCTACCCCGCCGGGTTCCGGCATGTCCCGTCGGCCGAACCCGAGTTTTCCGGTTGGGATGACGACGGCTATCTCACCGGCCACCTTTGGGCCGAACCAATCGGGATGGGTCCCCTGTCTGCCGGCTCTCCCTACGTTCGATTTGCCTACACCTGGGACGTCGCCGGGAACACGATTTCAAACCCCGAACCAGGCACCATCCTCTTGCTTGCGGGCGGTCTCGCCCTCCTGATCGGCTTCAAATCCAGGCTGAGCATTACCAAGCACCAGTGACGCCCGCGTTTTGAAGAGCGCCTGCCCGCCCACTTGCAATCTCCGCATCCAAAGGGGTGAGTCGTCAATAGCGGACGGGTTGACGAACTTCCATCCAACAGCGAGTGCTCGTGCCATCGCCGCTCGCGGTTTCCGAGGGAGCGACAGTTAACCCAACTAGCCCGACTTTCGCGTGCGCCGTGAAAAGGCGCTGGTCCTCAGTGGGGGGAGAATCCCACCCGGGAACTGGTTCGCTCCACCCGGTAGCAATCGGAGCAGTAGTGGAGGTAACGAAGCTGCTGAAGCCTCTGGTGAAGAGGGTCGCGTAGGCGACTTGGCGAGTTTGTAGGCCGTAACGGTAGTGAACGCTGTGCAGGCCCCGAAACGGGTAAGGCAGGAGCTGACCCGCCGAGAATCGAGGGAAAGCCGAAGTCGATGGGGGGTACGAGCGAACAGACCCTGTCGATCCTGCCGGGGTATTGGCGACGGCATGCAGACATAGGGGATCAGACGCAACACGGGAAGTCCCAGCGGTGAGCGCCGCGGCGGTCAACCGGAACCTCGTGAGGGGCAGGCCGGGCCGTTTGGGGTGGCGGAGAGGCCCGTAGTACCGAAGAAACCGGGTAATGCCGGGGGAGGGAAGGGGCCTCAGTTGGAAGGAGACGCAAGAAGTGACAAGGGACAGAGGGATTGGTGATGAACCTAGCAACCCCAAGTAGTGTTCAGAAGTTGCAGATGGCGTTGCACGACAAAGCGAAGGAATCGCCCAGTTATCGTTTTTTATGCGCTATACGACAAGATGTACCGAAAGGACATCCTGGCGTTTGCCTATCAGTGCTGCAAAGCCAATGGCGGAGCAGCCGGGGTAGACAATCAGAGTTTTGAGGACATCGAGGAATACGGCGTAGAACGATGGCTGGACGAATTAGCGCGAGAGCTGAAAGGTCGAACCTATCGACCATTTCCGGTGAGGCGAGTATATATCCCTAAACCGGACGGGAAGCAGCGGCCGTTGGGAATACCCGCCATCCGAGATCGGACGGCGCAAACGGCGGCAGTGTTGGTGCTCGAACCGATTTTCGAGGCCGACCTGCAGCCGGAAGGACGAGGGCCGGGGGACCCCGCAAGGGGCGCCGATCAGTCCGATGCTCAGCAATTTATACATGCGTCGGTTCGTGCTTGGCTGGAAACAGTTGGGGCACGAGAAGCGTTGGAATGCGTACGTCGTTAACTATGCCGATGACCTGGTGATCTGCTGTCGCGGGAATGCGGAAGAAGCGCTTGTTACGATGCGGGGAATCATGACGAAGCTGAAGTTGACGATGAACGAGGCGAAGACGCGGGTCTGCAAGCTGCCGGAAGAGAAGTTCGATTTTCTGGGGTACACGTTCGGACGCTGTTACTCGCCGCAAACGGGACGTGCCTATCTTGGTACTGTTCCGTCCCGCAAGCGGGTGACCCGCATCTGTGAGGCGATCAGCAGTGAAACCGGACGAAACAAGACCTTGCTGGATCAGGAGACGGTGGTGGGAAAGCTCAACCGGATGATGACCGGATGGGCCAACTACTTCTGCCTCGGTCCGGTCAGCAAAGCCTACCGGGCGATTGAGCAACACGCTCGGAAAAGGTTGCGTCAGTGGCTGTGCGCCAAGCACAAAGTGTCATGGCCGGCAACGAGGCAGTTTCCGGAATCAGCCATGCATGACGGACTTGGTTTAATCCGTCTTACTGCGCGGACGCGCAGTTTTCCGTGGGCGAACTCGTGAAACTTCCTCCGAGAGCCGGATGCGCGAAATGTGCATATCCGGTTCGATGAGCGGGGTGTGAAAACGGAGCATGATGCGGCTAGTGAGGCACCGACAGACGAAAGGGTCGGAAACAGATAGGCCACATCTAAACCACCGCGTCACACTAAAGTAAGGCACCCATGATCAGCACTGGTTTGTGGCACCGCTGAATGAGTTCGTCACGGATCACGGCCAACGTTGCTCGGATACGCTTCTTGGCCGTCAGTCGCACGACCTGGAACTTCTCTTGTTGGTTCCCCGAACGGCATTACTGGGTTTCGCAGGGCTACCTTTTCCGAGCCGGGTGCCAAAGATTCGCAGCCTTGCCGAAAGGACACCTTCCGTGGGATACGGGAAAGGACTGCGGTGCGGCCGCTCCTCTCCGGGTTTTGTGCGGACACCACCCCATCAATTACCCCATCAGAAAGCGGTGCGTCAATGCGAAATTCAGCGCTCTAAAGCGAATTCAAAGCTCCTAAGTTGCTGATAACGGGTTCCTTGCGTGCTTGGGGTGCAAGAGGTCCCGGGTTCAAATCCCGGCGGCCCGACCAAAAACTCCTTCTATTGCAACATCGGACTCCTTCCCCACGAGGCCGGTTGAACCCGACCGTGCGAAAAATGTGAATAAAATCGGTCACTGGACCGCCTCCGTGTGAAAATTCGACGGTCGCTCGTTCGCTTCGCGATCCAGCTTCGCGAGCGCCTCCCGCATCATGCCGAGCTTCGCCTGG
>JAEUQD010000367.1 GCA_016789925.1 Bryobacterales bacterium
CCACACCGGCAACTTCTCCCTCGGCCAGGTGAACGCCGAGTGGACCCTCACCGTCACCAATACCGGTCCCGCCCCCACCTCCGGCGAAGTCCGCGTCAACGACTATCCCCAGGGCGGCGGCGGTCCCGTGCCCGTCATCTACACCTTCCAAAGCATCGGCGGCTCCGGCTGGACCTGCCCGCCGAACCCCTCGGCCCCCTACTGCACCCGCACCGACGCGCTCGCCCCCGGCGCTTCCTATCCCCCCATCGTGGTCCGCGTCAGCATCAGCAACACGGCTGGAGTGACTTCGGTCTCCAACGTCGCGCGCGTCAGCGGCGGCGGCGACGCCAGCGCGGCAAACAACGAGAGCCGCGACACGGCCCTGGTGGATAGCCCCGACCTGACCATCTCCAAGACCCACTCCGGCAGCTTTACACAAGGCCAGATCGGCGCCCGGTACACGATTGTCGTTTCAAACCGCGGCACGGCCGCCAGTTCCGGACAGGTCGCTGTTGACGAGAATCCGCCTCCCCGGGCTTTCTGGCAAATTGTCCTGTCAGGCGCCGGATGGTCCTGTGTTGGGCGCCGCTGCACGCGTACCGACTCGCTCGCGCCCGGTGCCAGCTATCCGCCGATCACGGTCACCGTCAATGTATTGCCCAATGCGCCAGCCAACGTCACCAACGAGGCGACCGTCACGGCCTGGGCCGACCGCGACGTCACGAACAATACAGCCGCGGACCCCACAGCGATCCTAGACGCAGCTGTCGACCTCCGCATTTCCAAGTCGCACTCCGGCGTCTTCACCCAGGGCCAGACCAATGCTCTCTACACGATTAGCGTGACCAACGTGGGCACCACGGCCACCTTCGGACCGGTGATTGTCGTCGACAACCTGCCGCCGGCGCTCACCGCCGTCTCGATGTCTGGCGTGGGTTGGGCCTGTGTTCCTGGCGCGCGCAGGTGCATCCGTAGTGACGCACTCCCGCCCGCCGCCTCGTACCCGCCCATTGAACTGCGCGTCAACGTTGCCGCCAATGCCCCGGCCACAGTCGTCAACACAGCAGTCGTGAGTGTCGCCGGCGATGTGAACCTTGCGAATAACACGGCGATTGACGCCACTGTCATTAGCCCAGCCACTCTCAACCTGACGGTGACGGCCGGCGCCGTGATCTTCAATCGCGGCGTCAATCGCTACCAGCAGATCGTCCAGGTCCGCAACAACGGCGCAGGACTCCCGGCGGCGGCCCTCGTCCTGGACTCGCTGTCGGCCGGCGCGGCCCTCGTCGCGCCTGACGGCTTCACTACCGCCACCGCCCCGACCGGTAGCCCATATCGGGAACTCGGCCCCATCCCTGCCGGAGGCGTCGCCATGGTCCGGCTGGAATTCGTCCGCGCCGGCGCCGTACCCATCACCTACATCCCACGGGTTCTCGGTCCCGGCCCTCGCTAGGCGCGAAGCACAGACGACCGACCATGCCCGCCATTGCCGAACCGGCCACCTGCCGCTGCCTGCGGCTACCAAAATGAAACGGCTCCGGCCTGCCCGTGAGACGGTCGCCCGAAGCCGTTTCGCATCTGGCTTCGGCCAGGCGCCGTCTAAGCTAGTGCTTACTTGCATGAATCCAAGTAACGGCGTTGGGGCGCCGTCGGGAACACGACACACTTGGTCCACTCGAAAGGCGTTACGGTCTCCTGGTACGCCTGGACAAACCGGTCAATGGTTTGGCGCAACTGCCGGACCGCTAGGCAACTGAGATTGCGCGGTGCTTGGCGACTGAGGATACTGAACCAGATTTCTACCATGTTCAGCCAGGAAGAGTAGGTCGGGATGAAGTGGAAGTGAACATTCGGGTGCCGCCGCAGCCAGCGGTCTTGTTTCGGCTTGTGAGTGTTTAGATTGTCCAGAATCACATGGACCTCCTTGTCTGGATGACCGGCCACCACGTCGTTCATGAAGTCCAGAAATTCCCGCCGCCGCCGGCGTGGATAATGCCCAACCTGCACCTGGCCGGTGGCCACTTCCAGTGCGGCAAACAGCGTACTGGTTCCGTGCCGTTGATAGCAATGGCTGAAGCCGTTGAGCGCCTTTCCATTGGGAAGCCGCAGCCAGCCCTGCGCCCTTTCCAGTACCTGAATGTGGGGCTTCTCGTCCACACACAGAACGACTGCGTTTTCCGGCGGACTCAAGTACAGGCCCACTACGTCGGCCGCCTTGGGACCAAACTCCGGATCCGTGGAAATGCACCAACTCCGCCGGCGCTGTAGCTGAATCTTATGTTTTCGCAACACGCGCCACACCTGGTCGTCACTGACATCCCCC
>JAEUQD010000398.1 GCA_016789925.1 Bryobacterales bacterium
CCGCGTCCGCCGCGACCTGCGCATTCACGACGTCTCCCCGAACTGGACCTGGGTCCTGCTCCACACCGACCAGGGGATCACCGGCATCGGCGAATCCTATCCCACCCAGGATGCCCACCACGGTGCGCTCAAGGAACTCGCGCCGCTGCTGCTCGGCAAGGATCCCACCAATATCGAGCGCCTCTGGCAGGACATTTTCTACCGCATCTCTTACCAGCCCTGGGGCGGTGCGGAATGGCGCATGCTCACCGCCATCAACATCGCGCAGTGGGACATCCTCGGCAAGGCCGCCGGCATGCCCGTCTACAAACTCCTCGGCGGCAAGGCTCAGGAGAAACTGCGGGTCTACAACACCATGAACGGCTGGCCCATCTACGGCATGCGGGACCACGATCCGGAAAAGGTCACTGAGTTTCTACTGAAGCGCGGCATCAAGGCCGTCAAGATCTATCCCTACGACCGCGGTCCCGTCAATGCCTTCGCCCGGCATGGCGGCACCTTCATCAGCCAAGCCGAACTCAAGCAGTCTCTCGACCCCATTCAGCGGATTCGCAAAGCGGTTGGCGATGAGATGGAGATCGCCCTCGACCTGAGCAGCAAGTGGAACCTGCCCTGCACACTCCAAATCGCCAAATCGCTCGAACCCTACGGCATCCTGTATCTCGAAGATCCAATGCTCCCGGATAACCTCGAAGCGTATGCGACTCTCGCCCGCGAAACCTCCATCCCGGTTTGCATCAGCGAGCGCCTCGCCTCGCGTTTCCGGTTTCGTGAAATGTTCCAACTCCGCGCGGTGGATGTGCTGATGTACGACGTCACCTGGTGCGGCGGGATCTCGGAGGCGAAGAAGATCTCCGACATGGCCGACACCTACAAGATCCCCACGTCTCCGCACACGGGCGGCGGGCCCATCCTCTGGTTTTCGTCGATCCACACCGCCACTTCGCTCACCAACTTCTACATCATGGAGAGCGTGTTCCACCTCTACAACGACCTCTACCCGCACTTCATCAAGGATGTGCCGGTACCCGTGAACGGATACGTCACGGCGCCCGAAAGGCCGGGACTCGGTGTGGAACTGCGCGAAGAGCCATTCCGCAACGGGGACGCCGTCCGCGAGACCATCGCTCAACTCTGATCTTACGGCGCCTTGCACCCCGCCTGGGCTGCCGCCGGTTCCGGGTAGTAGAGATACAGCTTCGACTTGCGCTCTGCCTGCCCGAGGTAGATCGTATCGTCCGCGCCGATCGCCATCGAGTCCACGACATAGGCCTGCCAACTGTAGAACGGACGCCGGTTGACGTCGATCATCCCCAGCATCTCGTACGCTCCGGTGCGCGGGTGGTAGGAAAACAGCCGCGCCATCTCGTCGTCGTCCCCGCCGGCGCCGTACAACTTTCCATTGCGTGCGAAGACCAGTCCGCGGATCCGGTACTGATTCAGCGGCTTTCCGAGGTTCTCGATCGTCAGCGCCCGCGGATCCAGCCGGAACAGGTACCCGTCCGATGTGCCTCCGTACAGCATCCCGCAGGGACCGTTCGCCCACGCATCCACCCGGTTGTAGGGAGCGCGACCCCGCACCGTCGGCGCCGTAAGGGGCAGTTTCTCCAGTCCCGAACTCGCGTGATAGCGGTAGATCGCGCCGTTCTCCCCCGAGGTGAAAACCCTGCCTTCACCGTCCACTACCATCGCCCGCCCAATGTTCTTGTAGTCTTCAAACTGCTCACCCGGTATCCGCCGCTCGGCCACTTTGCCGTGCACCGTGAACTTCCCGGAGCGTGTGTCGAAGCTGAAGAACTGCCCGTCCGGAGAGGTAAGCCCATAGATGACGCCCGTCATAGGATCGATCGTCAGCGAGAAGATCCCCTCGCCGGGCGCGGGACTGCCCAGATCGGTCACTGCGCACGCCGTATCGACGCGGATCGGCTTGGCTTCGTCATCCTTCGTCGAGTAGCGGTACAGTCGCCCGTCCTTGTCGCCGGAACCGATGTAGACGTCGCCGGATTTCGACACCACCAGCGAGCGGTGAACCGTCGCGACCCCCTGAAGAACACACAGCGGCTGCACGTAGCCGTGGACCGGAAACAGTACAAACAGGTGGCTGCGCTTGCCGCTCGTGGCGCCGTAGAGCGCCCCGTTCGGCGCGATCGCCAGCGAACGCACGGCCGATTCGTCCGGGGGAATCACGTCCGCCGGAGGATAGCCCAGTTCGCGGAGATCGATGCGGACCTGGTTGACCACCGAATAGTCATACTCAAGCGTGCGTTGCGCGACGGCGGAGTGGTGACCGAACCAAACTGCGGCCAGCACGAACAGGATCTTCTGCAACATGGCTTACCTCGGCTTGTACATGACCAGCGCCAGCCGGTAATAGGTGTCTCCGATTTTGCCGCCGGCCTCCACCGGTTTGCCGGCCTGCGGCCGCACCTCGATCGCCCCCACCATGTAGATGGTGCCGTCGGGTCCCGTATCGGCCGCGTTGGTGCCCAACACGCG
>JAEUQD010000432.1 GCA_016789925.1 Bryobacterales bacterium
GTTGTGTCTCGCCGCATTGCTTGTCCTCGCGGCCGTTCCCGCTTCCGCTCAGCGCGCCACGGCTTCCATCGCCGGCCTGGTGACTGACTCTTCCGGCGCTCCGATTCCCGGGGCCCTGGTCGTTGTCAAGAGCTCGTCCACCGGATTGCAGCGAAGCATTACCTCCAACGATTCCGGATACTACACCATCACCGCTCTGCCTGCGGGACCTTATTCGATCACGGTCACAAAGGAGGGCTTCTCGACCTTCGGCGTGCCGGAACTCGTGCTCCAGGTGGACCAGAATGCCACCGCGAACGCGCAACTACAGGTCGGCGCGGTAAGTGAATCGATCAGCGTCGTCGGGACAGTGGCCGCTGTCGACACCCGGGCCGCCACTCTCAACACCGTGATCACCAAGGAAATGGTGGCCGACCTGCCCTTGAACGGGCGCAATGTTCTCCAGCTCCTCCGCGTAACGCCCGGCACTCTAACCGCGTCGGGCACCTTTAACCAGGCGGCCACGCGCCCCGAATCGGGTAGCGAACTCATCTCCGCCAGCGGAGGCCGCGGCAACTCCACCACTTTCGTGATGGACGGCGGCATTCACGAGGACCCTTACACCGAAGTCGCCAACGTGTTGCCCAACCCGGACGCGGTTCAGGAGTTCAGTTACCAAACCAATAACTACGGCGCGAAGTTTGCCGGCCGTGGCGGCGGCGTGGTCAACATCGTAACCCGCTCGGGCACGAATGCGTTCCATGGCTCCGCGTTCGAGTATCTTCGCAACGCCAAGATGAACGCCCGGAACTTTTTTGCCCCGCGCAACGACGGTCTCAAGCGTAATCAGTACGGCTTCGCCTTCGGTGGTCCGGTGGTACGCAACAAGACGTTCTTCTTCGGCTCCTGGCAGGGAACGCAGGTGCGGTCGCTGCCATCCTCGCTGACCGCGGTGGTGGCCACAGCTCCGCAGCGCCGCGGCGATTTCTCCAGCTTCCGCCAGCAGTTGGTTGATCCGCGCTCCAACCAGCCCTACCCCGGCAATATCATTCCTGCTTCTCAAATCGACCCGATCGCACTGAAGGTTCTCGAAGTGCTGCCCACCGCCACCTCCGCCGATGGCCTTCTGTTCTATCAGCGCGGGGACAAGCAAACCGACAATCAGTATCTGTTCCGCATCGATCACCAGTTTTCCGCCAAGCATCAGTTGAGCGGCCGGTACTTCTACGACGGCCTGAGCATTCCAGCGATCATCGACAAAGCCAATATCCTCACCGCCTTGCCTGACCGCCGGTGGCAGAGCCAGAGCGCCGTCATCAACTACACGGCCACGCTCACGCCCACTTTGCTGGCCAACACGACGCTCAGCTATAACCGCGCATCCAACATCGCCTACGGTCCGGACGAATTTCCCGGCCACCGCGAGCTGGGCATCAACGTTCCCACGATGTCCGCTACGACTACGTTCCGCATGGGTGTCACCCAATACTTCAGCCAGTCCTACAACGCTCTCTACCGTGTTCCACGCAACCAGTACAACTTCCAGCACGGCTGGACCCACATCCGCGGCAAGCACGAACTTGAATGGGGCGTCGACATCCTGCGCGAACAGAGCATCCTCGACCAGGACTTCCTTTCCGATGGCAGCTACACCTTCGGCGGGCGCTTCTCGGGCGACAACCTTGCCGACTTCATGGTCGGGAAGCCGAGCGCCTACACCCAGATTTCTCCGCTCTATAACAACCTGCTAAGGAACCTCTACGGCCTGTACGTGCAGGACAATTTCAAGGTGTCCCGCCGCCTGACCCTCAACCTCGGTCTTCGTTGGAACCCCTTTATTCCCTTTACCGACGTCCCGGCCAACCAGATTTCGCAGTTCAACGATTCGGCCTACCGGCAGGGCATCCGGTCCCAGCGCTTCCCGAATCTCCCTCCGGGCCAGTTGGCCGGTGGCGATCCCGGCGTACCCACCTCCGGCGTGAACGCCGCCTGGGGCGTCATCGACCCCCGGCTCGGCTTCGCGCTCGACGTCTTCGGCAACGGAAAGACGAGTATCCGGGGCGGCTATGGCCGCTTCCACGACCAGACCCCGGCACTCACTTACAACCGCCAGGTCACCTCGCCGCCGAATTCCGTTCGGGTCGACATCACCGCGCCCTTCAGCACCCAAGATCCTTATCGCGGTTTTACCAATCCCTTCCCAGTCTCCCGGCCGATCGCAGCGTCGCAACGCTTTCCTTCTCCCTTTCTGATTGTCGGCTTTGACCCGAACTTCACCTATCCCAACATCCACCAGTGGAACTTCACCATCGAGCACGCGCTCCCCGGCCAACTCGTCTTCCGCACCACGTATCAGGGCTCCGCCGGACGCCGCCTGTTCCACGCCGCCGAACTCAACCCGTCGATCTTTGGCCCCGGCGCGACCATCGCCAACACCGATCAGCGCCGCCCGCGGCCCGAATTCACGCAGATCACCTTCGCCGGCACGTACGGCCGGTCCAACTACAACGCCGTCATCTTCAGCGTTGAGCGCCGCTTCAGCGGTGGGCTTACCTTCCTCGCCGGTTATTCCTGGCAGAAGAGCCTCGACATCCTCTCGAACACCGCCTTCGAAGGGAACGGCAACACGCATCCCTACGGCTCCATCGACAAGGATTACGGCCTGTCGAACTTCGACCGCGCCGGACGTCTGACCGCCTCGTTCAACTGGGCGATGCCTTTCAAGCTGCAAGGGCCGGCGAAGTTCGTGCTTGGCGGCTGGCAAACCAACGGCATCATCACCGCCCAGACCGGCGGGCCGCTTACGATCAGCAACGGTGTCGACATCTCGCGCACGGGCATCGGTCAGGACCGCGTCGATATCATCGGCAACCCCGCTATGGACGGCGGCCGCTCGCGGGGCGACCAGATCTTCCGCTGGTTCAACACCGCCGCTTTTGCTGAACCGGCAGCCGGCACATTCGGTAACATCGGCCGCAACACGCTTCGCGGACCCGGGATGTTCACGGTCGACTTCTCCGCCTTCAAGTCCTTCCAGATGCCCTGGTCCGAAGGCCACAAACTCGAGTTCCGCGGCGAGTTCTTTAACCTCCTGAACCGGCCCAATTTGGGCAACCCCAACACCGCGCGGATTAACGCTCTGTTCGGCCGTATCACCTCCGCCGGCGAACCGCGCATCGTGCAGCTTGGCCTGCGCTATGCGTTCTAGCTGGCTGCTGCTGGCGGCGGCCGGCCTCGTTTGGGCGCAGGCGGACGTACGTCGTTTGCGCCCCTTGTTTGAAGCCAGCCTGATCGCGCCGGAGGTGGTCCAGTATCAACTCCAGCGGCATCTGAAGCCACGCGTGCCGAAGTTCGCTGAACCGCGGGACAGCGCCGCCTGGACACGGGAATCGCAGCGGCTGCGGCGCGACATCCTCGACAACATCGTGTTCCACGGCTGGCCCCCGGAGTGGGTCAATGCGCCGCCGCGGTTTGAGGATGCGGGTACGATTGAAGGCAAGGGTTACCGGATCCGCAAGCTGCGGTATGAGATCGTGCCCGGATTGT
>JAEUQD010000487.1 GCA_016789925.1 Bryobacterales bacterium
AGGCGCAAGGCCTGCTCCTTCGCGGGGACGCGGACAGGTTCCGAATCGGTGCCGGTGCGTACGGGCGGCGGAGAGGGAGGCTGTGGGTAGCCGTTCCGCAAAAGCAGGAGTCCCCTGGGCCAGCTTGGATCGTTGGGCGCCAACAGTTGGGCACGGCTGAGTAGCCGCTCGGCGTGCTCGGCGATGGTGCGGCGCGCCTGATCCACCTGGTTCTGTTGGCCGGCCCGCTGTTCCGTACTTGAGGCCACCCCCAAGGCGAGAGAAGCGCCGACCGCGCCGAGGAGGTTGGTGTCCGTCGAGGCGTTCAACTTGTCCACCACCCCCGCGGCAAACGATGGCTGGAGAGAGTGCCACGGCCCAAGCGGAGACAGGCCAGCAGTCAGATAACTGTTGCCGCGGAGTGCTTCCGTATAGAGGGCGGCCAGCCGCGCCTGTAAGAGGCGGTTATCCGGTTCCAGCGCGATTGCCTGCTGAAGGAGCTGCTCGGCGAATGTCTGGTCGATCTGCGCCAGGAAGCGGGCGGCATTCTCCAGGACGCGCGGATGGGAATGATGAATGGCGGCCTGCTGACGCCAGAGTTGCTCCTTCCTCTCCAGGTTCGGGTCGGTAGGCCGTGGATACAAGGCGGCCACCGGGACCGACCCGGCCAGACGGGACTCCGGGTGGTGCTCAATCACGTAGATGACGTGGTTGGCGAGGGGCTCGGGCAGCGCGTTATAGAAGCAATACGCGATCAGCCGGGCGCGGGCGGTCAGGTTGTCCGGCTGTTCCGTCAGTTGCCGTTCGAGGTGGACAGCGTCGTCGGCCGAAGTCTCGAAGCCGTCCTTCTGCCATTGCCAGGCATCCGGTGGGTCGTTCTGTGGCGCAACCAGATTCGGTGAGGAAAGCTGGGCCGCCGCGATCGCCAGGAAGCAGGGGAGGGCAAGGGCCAGCACCGCCAGCCGGCGCCGCGGAGGCAGGATTCCAGCCGATGTGCTCTGCGAATCGAGCAGGCGATGAATCCGGCGACTCAGGTTGGCCGGGCTCGCCATCGGCAATACGGTTTGGGGAACACGGCCGGGAACCATCCGGCGGGCGCCTCCGGACACTTCGAGCAACAGTTCGGCGTAGCGTACAGGGTCGCCCGTGATGGACGCCGCGGCGTCGTCACTAGCCAGTTCGGAACAGGTCGATAACTGCTTTTCCAGCCACCAGGACAGCGGATGGAACCAGAACAGGCACCTGTTGATGGCGGCCGTCAGCAGCATCGCCCAATCCCCACGCCGCACATGAGTGAACTCGTGTGCCAGAACGGCCTGGAGTTTCCAGTCGTCCCAGGCCCGCCATTGCTGGGGTAGGATGATGACCAATCCGCCGGCGCCGGCCACTACGGGAGCCGCAATCTCGCTGGACTCGCGCACGCTCGGCGGCGGATAGCCGTAGCCCGGTGTGGCGGCGATCTCCTCCAGAATCCGTTGGACCCGGCTGTCGCGGATGAGCGTGCTTCTGCCGGCCAGGCGCGCGGACAGCACTAACCCGACGACGACCCGCGCCAGTAACACTCCGAGGACTGCCAGGTATAGGCCGGCGAGCAGACGCGGCCAGAGAGGTGTCGAGGGGATGCCGGCGGCCCTGGGCGCGAGGACCCGCCCGTCGCGTACCTCAATCACGACGCTCTGGCCAGTAACCCTCTTTACACCGGGGGATGCCACAGCGCTCGAGACGGCCGACGGCGCGGGTATCTGCCAGCCGGGCAGCACACTGCTGGCGAAAGGCAAGGCGAGCATCGAGAGGACTACTGCTGCCCACACACCGTGCCGCAGGGAGGCCGCTCGCGGCCGGAGTACGGCCAATAGGGCAATGGTCAGCACAGCCAGACATAGTGCCCGAGCCGACGCGCCCGCCAGGTGCTCCAAAAGCAGGGTAGCGATATTCTGAGCAATCATGTTCAGTCCTTTTCCTTTCTGCGCCGCTTGATCTTCTGAGCCAGTTCGGTCAATTCATGAGGGGTGATCACCTCATGGTCCACCATGCCGACGAGGAGTTGTTCGACAGACCCGCCGCAGAAGCGATCCAGCAGTTGCCGGATAGCGCCAACGGCTACGTTCTCGGGCCGCTCATTGCCGCTGAAGATGAAAGTGCGGCCTTCCACTCGGTGGCTGACGTAGCCCTTCTCCTCCAACCGCCGAAGGATGGTGCGGACGGTGGCATCCTTCATCGGGTGTTGTGGAGCAAGGCCCTCGCGAACCTGTTCGGCGGTCGCAGGGGCATGCGACCAAAGGAAGCGCATGACGAGGGACTCGAGGTCGCTGAGGGGTTTGCGGCGGGTGGAGGAACAAGGGTTACTCATTGTAACGTTACAATATGTAACCCTAAAATGATCTGCTGTCAAGCCCCGATTCCCGCGTTGCCGGGCATTCTAGTCGGTCGGTGTGATTGTCACTGATGCTTTCGCCGATCCGCGTCAGCGAAAGGCGGGGCAGGGGCGTGCTACGTTGGGTGCGAGAGGAGCATTGGTGTCCACGCAGTCCGTGCCGCTCTCGGTTGCGGAGTATCTGGCACTTTATCGCGCCAATGAGTACCGCAGTGAGTACTACAAGGGCGAGATGTTCGAGATCACGTGTGCCAGTTTCCGGCACGGTATCATCGCCGGCAACACGTTCGCAGCCTTGCACGCACGGTTGATGCCACGAGGCTGCAGTGTCGTCGCTTCCAGCCTTCGCGTGGCAACCGGCGCCGATGGCCTCTACACCTATCCCGACATCGTCGTGGTGTGCGGCCCGCCACGGTTCCTCGACGGCGAGGCCGATACCCTCCTGAATCCGGTGATCCTCATCGAAGTTCTATCGCCCTCAACGAAGGACTAAGACCGCGGCTCGAAGTTCGAGCTGTATCGCACGATTCCATCGCTGGGAGACTGTGTCGTGGTCGCTCAGGAGCGGCCTCAGGTCGAACATCACGCCCGTCAGTCCGATGGCCGCTGGTTGCTGTCGGATGTGCGGGCACTGGAGGATTCGGTTCGGCTGACGGCGGTGGCCGCCGAACTGCGGATGGCGGACATCTACCAGGGCGTCGCCTTCGACTGATTCCGCTTCGTCAGCCGTTGTTACGCCTCCTGTTTCTTGGCCGCCGACGTCAGGATATCCTTAATGACGCTTTGCAGCATCGGCTTGAACCCCGGAACAGCCTTGGCGCCATCGATCTTGATCCGGTAGCTCGTCGCGATTTTGGTCACCTTCTTGGCGGCGTCCACTCCGGCCGGCGTCCCCCATTTCTTCCACATCGTCTCCAACTGCGGGCCTAAACCGTCGTTGAAACTGAGCTTGTTCGCCTTCACGAACTCGGCGGCCTTACCCTTGGCGTTCTTCCAATCGTTGTGCAGCTTCATTTCGGCCGCTGAAACCTTTGGCATGACCGAATCATATATAAGACCGCGTTCGGCCGTCAACTGTTATTCTTATGACACTTTTGTGACACTATCCGCGCCGTCTCGGAGTCAATCCCGGCTTGCATTCTCAGTCTTGTAGAGAATGTGTGAGCCCATCACGAGCACGTCCATGTTCGTTCGCAGGAAACAAGATAGCGCCTCCCGTGGAGTATTCACGATCGGCTCATTCTCGTTGAATGACGTGTTGATCAGCACGGGCGTACCTGTAACTTCTCCGAAGCGATGAATCAGCTTCCAGTACAACGGATTGACGTCCCGCTCCACTGTCTGCAGGCGTCCGGTTCCGTCCCCATGGGTCACCGCCTGGATCTCCGCGCGCTTCTCCGGTCGAATCTTGTACGCCTGTACCATGAACGGCGAGGGGTAGTCTGTCTCGAAATACTCGGCCGTCCGCTCCGCGAGAATCGAGGGACAGAACGGACGGAACGATTCCCGAAACTTGATCCGGATGTTGAGCGTGTCCTTCATGTCGGGACGCCGTGGATCGGCAAGAATACTCCTATTCCCAAGGGCCCGCGGGCCAAACTCCATTCGCCCCTGGAACCACCCGACGATCTTCCCCTCGGCGAGTAGCGCCGCCGTCCGAGCCACTAGATCGTCTTCCTCCAACCTATGCGCCTTCGCTCCTTCGGCTTCGATCGCCTCCCTGACCTTCGACTCCTCATACTCTGGTCCGAAGTACACATGCCGCATTACCCAATTCCGCTTTCGGCCAAGCACCTGGTGCCAAACGTAGAGCGCCGCGCCGATCGAGGTGCCCGCATCGTGCGCTGCCGGTTGCACCCACAATTCGCGGAATTCGGTCTGGTCGAATACTTTTCCGTTCGCCACGCAGTTCAGCGCAACACCTCCCGCCAGGCAGACACGCTTCATACCGGTGGCGCGCTGGATGTGCCTCAGCAACTGAAAGTAGTTCTCCTCCAGCACCAGTTGCACACTCGCTGCCATATCCGCATGGCGCTGCAGGATCTCTGTTCGCGGCGCCCTCGCCTCACCGAACGTATCGAGCATCTTGCATGAATACACCTTACCTAACTCTGGTTCCCCACCTTCCCACGTCATATCGACACCTTTGCTGTGGTGAGTGAAGTAATCCAGATTCAACTTGATTTGATCGTGTTCAGTACGAACCAAGCCACGGACTTGTTCGGCAAAGCGGGGCTCGCCGTAAGCGGCCAGCCCCATCAACTTGTACTCATCGCCGTATTTGGGGAATCCAAGAAACTGCGTGAACGCCGTGTAGTACAGGCCCAGCGAATGAGGAAACTGGACCGACCCCATCACCTCGATGCGGTTCCCTCGCCCGATACCCCACATCACGCTCGAAAAGTCGCCGAACCCGTCAATGGAGACAACTGCCGCTTCCTCGAAGGGCGAGCAAAAGAAAGCACTGGCGAGGTGGGCGCGGTGATGTTCAACGTGGTGCACGCGAGCGTTACTAAGGCTCGCGCCAGCCCGGGCAACACGAGCCCCATTTCGAAGACGGTCGGCAGCCCGGGCCCAGTAACTGGGGCGGACTGCCACTCGCGCGAGTTTGCGCCAAAGCTGGGCCTTCGGATCCCGCGAAATGGCAACATGGTCAGCTTGAGCGTCTTCCAGACAAAGGCTGATAGCGAGCTCAGGATAGCCTGCCCAATGCTTCGTTCGATTGAAGCGCTCTTCCTCGACGGCGCAAACAATTGCACCATCTTTGAGGAGTGCGGCCGACGCATCGCCATGGAAGGCGTTTAAACCGAGGATTATCATCTTCTTCTTGAATCACCTTGAACACCGCCCTCTCCCACCATACGGGTGACGGTTCGCGCTGTTGAACTGAACGCAATGAGAGCCCTCCGCCATGCGAGGTGAACGCGATTCTTTCGAAACCAGAACTTGGTGAGTCCAGGGTCCAAAGAAAGATGTGAAGAGGCCATTGATGATTCCACCGGCGGCTGAAACCAAGCTCTTCAGATACCTGTAGTGTGGCGTGCCGATGACAACTGTCCTCCCTGGCATAAGCGGCTGCTTGCTGTGAACAAACATCAATCTGTTAGTCTATAACAACATCCTACCGCGACCTGCTCACTTCGAAAATGCGCAAATCGAGATTCGCCCCAACGTTCTCGACCCAGCCGAACGCTCTCCTATCGAACTCCCAAGTAGGTCGATACCGCTGGTGAGAGCATTGGACTTCCTGCCTGAGCTGAAAGCGCAAGCGGCCCCGCCCGGCGGGAACGAATTTTGTGCCGGAGAGTAACTTGTGTGCCTTGTCGAAGCCGGGTAAGACAGATGGTATGGCAAGGGGAGGGCCTGCTATTTTTCGCCGGGGCATCTGCTGACGGTGCTGTGGAATCCGGAGTACGTGAAGCTGCAGCAGAACGCGGTGCGGTGGCTGCTGAAGCTGGTCTAGACAGAGGTGTCGCTGGGTGCATGGTGGCGGGGCCGGGTTCGACCTGCCTTTTGAGGTTGTTTTCGCCTTTTGGACGCTACCGTTTGGTGAATTCGTCGCGCTGTTCGCGGATCCGTTTCACCAATTCGGGGTTCTTGAGGACCTCGGCGACGAGGGCGGCGTCGAACTCCTCGTCATTGAGCTGGGATTGCTCCGATTTGGCATTTCGTTTCGCATCCTGTTGAGCCCGTTGAATGATCCGGACATCGTGGAGCGCTCCGAGGGGCGCCTGGAGATCGTTAAAGTGGATGTCGGAGGTCATCTGGAGGCGCTGGAGGCGTTCGAGTTCGCGCAGGTTGGCGCGATAGGAGCCTTCGAAGCGGGCGTAGTAGCGCTGATAGAGCGCGGCCTGCTTTTCGGTGTCGGGATGATTGAGAGGGTCCTCGCCGAGGGATTGATCGAGCAGGGCGTTTTCGAGTTTGAGGACGCGCTGCATGTTCCAGGCGGAAATCAGGATTCGGCTATAGGTGAGTTCCTGGAGGAAGCCCGTGGGGGCGAGGGAGAAGCGGAGATGAGCCTCAAGGGCCTCAAACTCGGGGCGGTCGGTTTCAGTAACGACCGGGTGCATGGCGGTGAGGCCATGGCGGGTGGCATTGCGCGACGACGCGGCTTTGCCTTGGGGCGTGTTCGGTCCGGATTGATTTGGCATTGTCGGAATCCTTATAAGAACAAATAAAAAAGGACCAGGGCATCTCGCCCCTTTCTGTCGGGGGCAAGACACACTAGTCCTTTCTATCTGGGAGAGTATCATGGCGAGCTATCGGATGTCAAGAGAAAAAGGTGCGGTGAGCGAATGGACTGGGTCGAATAATGAACAATAGTTAATTTGTTGTGACAAGTTTGCGGTAGACAGCGCGAACCGAACCGGCACTGGGGCGTGCGCCGAAGGGCTGGTGGCGGGACAAATCGATTTCGTTGGCTAACTGATCGGCGGTTTTGCCGGCGCGGATGCCGGCGCGCACCTGATCGACCATATCGGCGAGGTAGGCGCGCTGGCCTTGCAGGGTTTGGGTGACGCCGGGACGGCCATGCCCCGGGATGACAATGTTGGCGTCCCAGGAGGCGAGCGTGTCGAGGGCCCGAATCCAGTTGGCGTGATCGGCATCCTTATCGCCGACATTGTTGCCGCTGGTCCAGTTGACGCAGAGGTCGCCGGTGATCAGGATCTTTTCTTTGGGCAGGTAGGCGACCGCGTCGCCGAGGGAATGGGCGGGCCCCATGCGAATGAGTTCCAAACGCCGCTCGCCGTCGTCGAAGGCCATGCGCTCCTCGAAGAGGAGGGTGGGGTGTTCGAGGCGGTAACCTTTCGCGATGGTTTCGGCGGCCACGGCTTTGTCGTGTTCGGAGGCGTTGGGGCTCTGCGCGCGGTTGAGGACCTGGTTGCGCCAGTCGGCTTCGCCCTTGGTTCGGGACTCGACGCCGCAGGCGCGGGAGCAGACGATGGTGGCTCCAGCGTCCTTGAACAGAGTGCTGCCGAAGGCGTGGTCGGCATGGTAGTGGGTGTTGAAGACGAAGCGGATCGGGAGGGTGGTGGTTTTCCTGATCTCGGGGAGGATCTCGCGCGCGCCCCAGGGGAAGTTGGCGTCGATGACGACGACGTAGTCCTTGAAAAGGATCCAGGTGCAGTTGGCGGGGCGGCGAATGGTGGTGTCGCCCTGCCAGAAGTAGACGCCGGGGGCGAGTTGGAAGACCTTCTGTTGCTGGTTTTGGGCAGCGGTCAGGAGGAGGAGGGCGAAGACGAAGCCAGCAGTCGCTCGGATCATAGGACTTGACGGCGAGGCCCAGGGAGGCCGCAATCGGCGGTGACGACCTGGGCGCAGTTGTAACCGGGGAGTCCGGTAATGTTGCCTCCGGGGTGGGAACTGCCGCCGCAGAGGTAGAGACCCTGGACATGGCCGCGGTACTGGCCTGCGCCGGCAAAGGGCCGGTTGAAGCCGACCTGGCCATGCGAGAGAGCGCCGACGAGCAGATCGCCGTCGCGCATGTTCCACAAGGTGCGCTCGGTGTCGAGGGGAGATTGGGTGGTCCAGTCAATCACCGCATCTTTCACATTGGGAGCATATTCGGCCCAGAGGTCGAGCATCGCCTGGCCGTGTGCCCGCTGGGCTTCGTCCCAGGCAGATGGGTTGCCGTTGAGCCGGTAGGGGAGTTTTTCCCACCAGAAGGCGGTGTGAAAACCTTTGGGGGCCTGGGAAGGATCGAAGACGGTGGGGCAGGAGCCCCACATGACCGTAGGGGGGATGCGGCCGTGTTCGTGGCACTCGACGATGTCGAGGAACTGGGAGGAATGTTCGAGGCCGAGGATCGTCATGAATGCACCATCGAGACCGGACGCCCGATAGCGAGGCCTATCACAAAGAGTGAGGTTGAGCGCGAAGAGGGGGGCCAGGAGATTGAAGCGGAATCCTTCGGCTTTGCGCCGCCACTCGGCGGGGAGGTCCTCCGGAGCAAGCAGTTCGAGGAAGGTCTGGCGGGGATTGAGTCCGGAGACGACCATGCGCGAGGCGATGAATTCGCCATCGGTGGTTTCGACACCGGTGACGCGGCCGCGGGCGGTGTGAATGCGGCGCGGGGTGACGCCGAGGCGCAGCTCGCCGCCGGATTCCTGGACGGCGCGCACGAGGGCTTTGGCAAGTTGAGCCGACCCCCCCTTGCACATCTGGGCTTTGCCTTTGGCGGCGAGGAGAGCGGGGATGTGATGGCCGAATCCGGGGGCGCGCAAGTCTACTTCGCGCAGCCCGTTGAAGAAGAGGAGTCCGGCCTGCACGACCGGATGCTCGAACTCCTGCAGGACGAATTCGAGCGGGGAGAGTTTGCTGACTTCCAATTCGGGCCGCCACGGGAGGGGCGGGGCCTGGCTTTCGGGAATCAGAATCTCTTCGAGAATGGGCAGGAACCGATCACGCCAGCGGCGGGCGGTGGCGGCGTCTTTACGGCTGAAGCGGGCGATGCTGTCGAGGGTACGGTCGAAGTCGGTCCACCATTGGAGGGAGTCGCCGTTGCGGAGGACGAGGGCGACGTTGAGGTCGGGCTCGATGTATTCGGCGCCGCGGCGGGCGAGGTCGAGGTCGCGGTACCAGGGCATCGACGTCAGTGCGCGGTGATAGAAAGAATGCGTGTTGTGGCGGAAGCCCCGGGAATCGGTGGTGGTGGCCAAGCCACCGCCGGCGATCAGACGCCGTTCGAGGCAGAGGGTACGCAAGCCGGCCTGACCAAGGTAGGCCTGCAGAATGAGGGCGTTATGCCCACTGCCCAGGAGGATGCCGTCGTACTCCACTCCAGGCAGTCTAGCGCAGCGGCCCGCCCAGGGTGCTATTGCCCCCCTCTGGGGGCTGTGGTACTCTTGAGAGGTTCGCTCTGGCCCATAACGACTTACAGCGTTTCACATTTCGTGTCCCGCCACTCGGGCCCTGACTGGCTGGGGGCCTGCGCTCGAAGTTTACTTACTCCGTCCTCGTAGCTGTACGCGATGAATCTTCGCTCTATTTTCAGTCTATTTTCGTCGGACCTAGCCATCGATCTGGGTACGGCCAACACCCTTGTCTTCGCCAAGGGGCGCGGTATCGTCGTCAACGAGCCTTCCATCGTCGCCATTAACAAAACGACCGGCGAAGTGGAAGCGGTCGGCCGGGAGGCCAAGGAGATGCTCGGCCGGACACCGGGCAACATCGTCGCGATCCGGCCGATGAAAGACGGTGTGATCGCCGACTTCAAAGTGACCGAACGGATGCTGAACTACTTCATCCAGAAGGCACACGGGCGCAAGATGCTGGTGCATCCGCGGATCGTGATTGGAGTTCCGAGCGAAATCACGCAGGTGGAAAAGCGGGCGGTGATCGATTCGGCCTACCGCGCGAAGGCGAGTGAAGTCCACCTGGTGGAGCAGGCGATGGTGGCAGCCATCGGCGCCGGGTTGCCGATTACGGAACCTTCGGGAAACATGGTGGTCGACATCGGCGGCGGCACGACGGACGTCGCAGTGAT
>JAEUQD010000491.1 GCA_016789925.1 Bryobacterales bacterium
GAACTGGACGTTGGTGACGAAGTGCACGAGGTCGATGAAGTGGACCATGAGGTTGGTGTGGGGCCCACGGGAGAACTCGCGGTATCCGTACCAGTTTTGATAGCGGCTGGGATCAAAGGCGCGGCCCTTGCGCTCGAGCAGGAACGCCTTCCAATCGACGTCCGTTTCGGTGGGCTTTTCGGAGGTGAATGCGTCGCCGCCGTAGCTCATCCAGTAGGGGCTGTAGCCGTTGCGCGTCTGCTCGACTTTCAGGAGCTTGCCCAAGCCTGCCTGCGCGAGGAACTGTTTGGCTCCGCCGGTGGTGGGATAGGAGCGCATTTGCGTGCCGACCTGGACGATCCGATCGGATTTCTTCACGGCGTCGTAGGCGCGCACGAGTTCCCGCATGTTCATCGCCAGCGGCTTCTCGATGTAAACGTCTTTGCCGGCGTGGATGGCGGCGATCAACTGGGTGCAATGGAGGTGGTCCGGCGTCCCGATGACGACGGCATCCACGTCTTTCCGCGCCAGGATTTCGTCGAAGCTGCCGGTGGCGGCGGGCTCCTTCCCGGTGAACTCCTTCACTTGCGCGACGGCTTTCTCGCGCTTCTGCTTCCAGGTGTCGCAGACGGCAACAACTTCGAGGGGCGCGTCGTCTTTCACGGTCATCAACTCGCGGAGCAGGCCGCGGCGTCCGCACCCGACGTTGGCCACGCCGACACGGTCGTTGGCGCCGAGAACGCGGTTATACGAGGCCGCGCCGAGGGTGACGGCCATCGAGCGGACAACAAAGTCGCGGCGGTTGGGGGTTTCATCGTTCATCGGGGGGTCCTCCGGGAGTAGAGTGTGCTCCACATTGACAACTATACTCCCCTGGAAACTTCTGCCCCGCCTTTTGACGGTGTAGTATCATTCCGTAAAGACTTTCGGCAGTACGTCGCAACATAGCGTACTCCGGCGTGGAGGCGCGCAGAGGGACTATGCTTCTGGACTTCGTGTCCGTTCTGTTGGGCTGTATTCCGATCTACATGGCGAAGGCCCCCGGGTCTTTCCGGATTACCCTCCTCGTCGGTTTCATGTTGGCCGGTGCGTGCTGGTATTTCTGTAGCGTCTATACACGGCTGTGGAACAAGAAATTCCGGATCACGGCCCTGCACCATGCGTTTTGCGCATTCGCTTCCGGCTGCACGCTGCTGTTCACGGTGTTGTTTGCGAGCCTCTACTACACGAAAGACGCGGCGCTGCTCTCGATTGCGGCGTGGCAACTGCAATTAAACAATGACGGGGCGTGGGGCGAGCAGACGTTCAGCAAGGCGTATGACACGGTGAAGGACCTGGGGATCGAGGATTTTTCGAATGCGCCGGCGCCGGGTTCGCCGGGCGCGCTGATTCCGACCAACCACGACGAGTCGCGCCAGACGGCCGCGGCCACCTACGCCAACGAAGCCTGTAAGCATTTCGACCGCAAGCGCCCGTTTTTGAGCAAGGTGGTATGGAGCAGTCCGGGCGTGCCGTCGGATGTGATTTTTCAGGATGTGAAGGCGTGGCACGAGCGGAATCCGCACTATCCGCCCACACGCGCCATTGAAATTGCCGCCACGCAGGTCAAAGAGGGTCTCGAACCCCAGGTGCCGCGGATCATTACTCTTTCACGGCTCGCGGTCGCCGCGCTCTTTGTGCTCATACAGGCCATCCCATTTGGCCTGATCGGATGGGCCGCCCATCGTGATATCAAGGCCCAACTCTAAGCTCTCTTTCTCGGAGGAATTCGGAAGTCATGCCCAGCGTCGTTCATCGCAATCATCTCATCGTCGGCCTTGGAGGTACGGGCGGCAACATCATCCGGTCGCTCCGGAAGATGGTCTATCAGAACTACCGGCAGGAGGATCCTTCTTCGGTCAACCTTCGTTACCTGTACGTGGACACGAGCCGGGAGATGATGGACCCGGACGATCCGACGTGGAAGATCCTGGGCCGGAGCGTGCAGTTGCCCGAGCGGAGCCAGATGCACATCGCGGGGATGAATCTGCGCGATGTGGTGACGAACCTGTCGAACTACCCGGGGATCCGGCCGTGGTTGGGGGACCGGGAGGACTGGAGCGACATCATCAACGCGGCCGATGCCGCCAACATCGTCGGCGGGCAGAAGCGGCGGCTGGGGCGGTTCCTGTTTGCGGGGCGGTCGGCGGAATTTAGGCGGCGGGTGTCGGAACTGGTGCGCGAGATGCAGCACCACGACAATCCGGCGTTTCCGCGGAGCAACGAGACGACGTTCCATATCTGCTGCGGGCTGGCGGGCGGGACGGGGAGCGGGAGCATTGTCGACGCGGTGAGCCAGATTCGGGCGCTGTATCCGGACGCGTCGTACCGGATCAATATTTATGCGCTGCTGCCGGAGCGGAATCCGCCGGCGCAGAAGGCGGGCGTGAACTATCATGCCAACGGCTACGCGGCGCTGATGGAGTTGAACGCGCTGGGGGTGGGGACGTGGAAGCCGCACGATGTGACGGGCGTGCAGGCGGAGCGCTTGGATTTGCAGGATCCGTTCAACTGCTGCTACCTGTTCAACGACGAGAACGAGGCGAATGTCTCGGTGTCGGTGAATGTGGAACTGCCGGAGATTGTCGGTTCGTTCCTGTTCCAGAAGATTGTCGAGATCCAGAGTATCGAGTGGGGCGAGACGAACACGCTCCTGCGGCAGGAGACGTTCGAGGTGGGGTCGCAGGCGAAGTATCCGGAGAAGTCGCCGAAGGGGAAGCCGCGGCGGACGCGGTCGTTCTTCTCGTTCGGGATCAAGCAGATCGCCTATCCGGAAGTGGAGATCCGGGAGTATCTGACGTATTCGTTCGCGCGGCAGGCCGTGCTGCAACTGCTGTTCAACAAGTGGGTGGACGGGCAGGGATATAAGGAAGAGGCCGTCAACCAGAGCTTCGGCGAGTATGTGAAGGACAAGGCGACGCTGGAGAAGTGGTATCTGACCGACGAGCGTTTGACGCTGTCGGAAGGCATTCTCAAGGACGAGATCAACAATAAGAACTGGAAGCCGATCGGGGATTTCTGGAAGCTGATCATCCCGAACTACGTGACGCACGTGCGGGAGAACTTCAAGGCGGACGCGGACCGGATGCTGCCGGAGTTCACCAAACTGTGCGACGCCGTGTATAAGGAGCAGTACCGCGGCAGCGGCGTGACGGCGTTCTACGAGACCAAGCGGAGCGATCTGCGCGACCAGGTGCGCGAGATCAGGGGACGCATCGAAGGCGACCTGTTCGCCGAGTGGAAGAACGGCGTGAAGTCGATGCACGACATTTCGCGACTGCTGGCGTCATTGGTGGCGAGCCTCGAAGAGCGGCTGAACGGGATGGACGACAAGATCGCGAAGCTGGGCGAGGACACCGAAGCCTATAAGACCAACGAGGGGAAGATCACGGAGAACCGGAAGCAGTGGGCCAAGCCGGGGTTCTTTTCGTCGATGCTGGGCAAGCGGGATGAAATTCTGAAGGCCCAGGCGGAAGCATTTATCGTGCGGTACACGATGAAGACGCGGGTGGAGGGACTGCGGTACGCGAAGGAACTGCTGGCGAATCTGCGGCAGGAGTTGAACGGGTTGTCGTCGGAAGTGGCCAAGTGCAGCGCGGTGATCTCGCAGGCCGCGAAGTCGTTCCAGAACGCGGTGGACAGCCGGCTGGCGGACAAGGGCAACCAGGACCTGACCAAGCAGGTGGTGCGGTTCTACGAGCCGGAGACGGTGAAGGGCTTCACCAAGGTTCTGAGCACGGACTTGACGGAGCAGAAGAAGCAGACCAGCAAGGTGCGGGCGCGGCTGTCGGAGTTGCTGGGCGAGAAGCAGAACTTCACGGCGTTCAACGCGAAGATTACGCCGGGGCGGTTCGTGGACATCATCGAGAGCACGTGCGAGGAGAGCGCAGTGGAGGCGCACGAAGAACATGTCGCACGGCATCCGGACCGGGGGCGGCTGTTGCAGGTGAGTTTGATCGAAATGCTGCAACGGGAGTACGACGGGGCCGATGAACGGTTGCGGTCGTACGCGCAGAGCATCATGGCGATGGCGAAGAACTATCTGAAGCTCGATCCGGCGCAGGTGCAGTTGGTGGCTCCTGGGATTCCGGCAGCCAACGACGATTCGAACGCGGTGTGCGTGTCGAACCTGACGATCATCGCGCCGGAAGCGCCGGAGGCGGGCGAGTTCCGCAAGAAATTCTGCGGAGCGCTACGGAACGCGACGACGGCGCAAACGCAGGTGGTGACCAACAGGAACCGGCCGCAGGAAGTGACGCTGATCAACATCACGAATGTGTTTCCGGCGCGGTTTGTGCATGTGGTGGATTTTCTGAAGAAGAAGTACGACGACCGGGTGAACGGACAGCAGGGTAAGCGGGCGTTTCTGGAGTTGCACTCGGAGGGGTCGGACGGCAAACTCGGCGACGGGCAGGAGATGCCGAGTTTGTATCCGGAGTCGTACAAGCCGGCGGATTTGCATCCGTGGATGCTGCTGGCCGAGGCGCTGGACTTGGTGAAGATGGAGAAAGATCCGGCCACCGGGGTGGAGAAGTGCTACCTGGTGACGATGGACGAGGACGGTTTCCCAGTGGTGGAAGCGCTGGGTCCATCGATCGAAAAGGTGATTCAGAACGCCGACGTCGCCACGTTTGAGACGATCCAGGGACTGGTGGAGCCGCTATTGCAGCGGGACTACCAGCACATCGACAAGCGGCAGGCGGTTCTCGGGAAGATTCGCGGGAAGGTGCAGGAACTGGCGAAGACGCGCCCGGCCACCGATCCGATTTTCCAGGAATTGCGGGTGGCGATGACGAAAGCGAAAGAGTTGCTGGCGGTCCAATAGGAGGGATGCAGCGCGATGGCCGTGAAAAAGTATAAGTGCACCAACTTCGCCAACTGCGACAAGGCGCTGACGAAGGAAGTGATTGAGATCGAAGACGGCGAGGATTTTTCGTGTCCGGCGAACGAAGCGGAGTGTCAGAAGAAGTATCTGCAGCCGGCTTCGGGCGGAGGCGGCGGATCGACGGGTGGCGGTGGCGGTGTTCCGAAGGTGGCGATTATCGGCGTGGCCGTGGTGGTGATCGGGGCGCTGCTGTACTTTGTGTGGCCCGCTTCGCCCAATCCGGAAGCGGCCAACGCGATGATCACGGATTTCTTTCCGCGCCTGAAATAGAGGACTGACCATGAGCAAATTCTTCGTAATCGCCGCACTGGTTGTTCTGCCGCTGCTGGGGCAGGAGGAGGCGCTGAAGCAACGCGTCCAGGCACGGTCGCAGCAAGTGGTGGAGTTGTTATCGGCCGGGGTGTTGATGGAAGGCGTCGACGGACTATTAAAGCCGGTGGGCCAGATTGAACCGGCGCAAAGCCAACTGATGCGGGAGGAGAACCAGGACCGGGAAGCGATTTTCCAGTTGATCGCGGGGAAGTCGA
Organism: Bryobacterales bacterium; assembly: GCA_016789925.1. Lineage (GTDB taxonomy): Bacteria > Acidobacteriota > Terriglobia > Bryobacterales > Bryobacteraceae > JADLDI01. The sequence goes on from JAEUQD010000491.1 coordinate 5,431, forward strand.
ACGTGCCGGTGGAGGAAGTGCGCCAGATGTACGCGAAGCGGGCGCGGGCGAAGTATCCGGCGGCGGCGGTGTCGGCGGGGGCGGGGCCGTGCAAGCTGGTTCCGGCGAAAGCGCCGGACGTGGCGCGGCTGCTGCAGTACTTGAAGCAGGGGATGATGTACGCCTCGCAGAAGAAATTCGAGCAGGCGCTGGCGGAGTTCCAGCCGGCGTTGAACATCGACAGGAATTTTCTGGGATTGAACCAGAATGTGGGGTCGGCGCAACTGGCGCTGAAGAAGTATGCGGAGGCGGAGGCGGCGTTCCAGGCGGAGGTGAAGCTGACCGAGTGCCTGGCGGGCATGAACGAAGGGCAGTTGGCGAACTTCGGGTATTTCTTCGAGGTGGCGGAGAAGGACGCGGCGGCGAGGAAGCGGGCGCAGGCGGAGAAGCTGAAGGCGGAATTGCCGAAGGCGCGGGCGAACGCGCACTACAATCTGGCGTGCGTGTATTCGCTGCAAAAGCAGAAGGACCCGGCGCTGGCCGCGTTGCGCGCGGCGGTGGATGCGGGGTTTGCGGATAAGAGGGTTTTGAACGGCGACTCGGACCTGGCGTTTGTGCGGCAGGCGCCCGAGTTTCGCGAAATCGCTGCACGGCTGAAATGAAGTTTATGGAGGACTGATGAAGCGTATTCGCCTTGTTCTGGTGTTGACGGGTTTGGCACTGCCCGGCTGGGCAGACGCCGACTTCGGAATTCGGACGAAACACTCGGCGACGATCACGGTGTCGCGGCCGCCCGACGCGTTGCTGCGCGGGAAGACGATCGCGATCAAGAGCCGTCAGGGCGTGGCGTTTCGGGAGCAGCAGACGCTGGAACTGGCGATAGAGAAAGCGCTCGCGGGCGAGTACACCCCGACGAAGGGCAATGCGGAACTGGTGTTGACGTTCGCGGTGGCGCGGGCCGAGCCCGTGCAGGCGCGCAAGGTGGTGCAGACGGAAAGGCGCAACGTCAAGGTAGGGCAAAAACAGGGCAAGAACATCATTACGGGCAAGCCGATGATGGTGGACATTTACGACATGCGGGACGTCCCGGTGGAGTACTGGGACGCGCGGGGCACGCTGGCGTTGCAGGTGACGGTGCACGACGGCGCGGGGGCGCTGCTGGATTCTTTCGACGCCGATGGAGCGTACCAGCGCAAAGTGGAAGTGGCGGTGAACCGTGTGGCGACCAACAAGGAAACGCTGCCGACGGAGGAAGCGCTTCAGGCGGAACTGATCGAGCAGGCGGCGAGCGACATCCGGAAGCGGTACACGAAGACGACGGAGCCGGTGGAGGTGCGGCTGACGGTGGACGATCCACTGCGGCCGGGCAACGCGCAGGCGATGGCGGGGCAATGGAAGGAAGCACTGGCGTCGTGGTCGGCGGCGGCGATGAAGAAGAATCCGGGAGACAGGGCGTACAACATGGCGGTGGCGCACGAGGCGCTGGCGTACCAGGTCTATGACGCGTCGCGGAATCCCGACGATTCGCAGGAGTCGTTCCAGAAGGCGATTCAGCTGTATGAAGAGGCGCTGCGCTCGGACCCGGGGGAGAAGTTCTTCCGGCAGGCGATGGAGCGCTGCGGCCAGATGAAAGCGAATTTCACGCGAGCGAAGGATCAGTACGCGGCGCAGGAACGGCTGGCGCAGTTGGAAGTGGCGAAGGCGGAGGCAAAGCAGCAGCAAGAAGAGGAGAAGCGCAAGCAGCAGGAGGAAGCGCTGGCGGAGTTGAACTCGAAGAGGGCGGACACGCAGGACGAGGCCGATTTCCGCACGATCGCGCGGGGGCGGCTGAAGAGCTTGAACGGGGAACAGGTTTCGGCCGATTTCCAGACGAAGCTGGTGGCGTTCGGCCGGGATGCCTATAAGTTGGAGGAACTGCCGGCGCGCCGGGTGGTGCACCAGGAGATCGAGCGGAAGAAACGGATGGGGGCGAACCTGGAGTTGTACAAGCAAACGTTCGCGGATCTGGTGGGCGCGGATAAGGCGCTGGACGCCAATGACCGTTCCGCGCTCAACCGGCTGGCGGCGCGGCTGGAACTGGCGCCGGACGAAGTGAAGCCGATCGAGGCGCAGTTTCAATTCAACGATCTGACAGCGCCCCCCCCGCCGCCGGCTCCGGCGCCCGCTCCGGCTCCGGCTGCGAAGAAAGCAACGGCGGCCAAACCGAAACCGGCGGCTGCGAAACCCGCGGCGGCTCAAGCGCCCACGCCAACGAAGCCAGCGGCTCCGGCTGGGTCGGCGATTAAGAAGTAGCGGGATGCGCAGATGAAGTACGTCATAGCGCTGACGCTGGTTCTGGGGAACGCGTGGGGGCAGACGGCGGCGCCGCCGTGCCAGTCGCGGGCGCTGCGGACGGTGCAGGATGCGCGTTTGAAAGCGGCTTCGGGCGACCGGGCACAGGCCGAGAAACTGCTGGAACAAGCCGACCGCGAATGCGGCACAAGCTATGCCGTCTTGAAGGGCATCAGCGAGGTCTACCAGCGGATGGGCAACTCGACGCTGGCGGCGCTGTATGCGAAGAACTCGAACAACTACGGGTCGCAGCGGCGCGAGGGCGA
>JAEUQD010000540.1 GCA_016789925.1 Bryobacterales bacterium
AGATGAATGGGAAGGCGCGGTCGACGTTCAGGAAGAACCGGCTCGGCTTCGCGATCCTGCATCCTCTCAAAGAGTGCGCCGGCCAACCTTGCCAGGTTGAGAAGACCGACGGCAGTAAGGAGCAGGGCACGTTTCCCGCCGCCATTTCGCCGCACCAGCCGTTTCTGGACCTTCGTGCCATTACGCATACCGTCGAGCCCGGCCTCACAGCGGAAGTACGCATGGAAGGCGACACGTTCGAAATGGAGGATCACCGGAACTGGACGGACGGCAACTACAAGACCTACTGCACGCCGCTTGGGCTCCCCTTCCCTGTCGAGGTGAAGGCGGGCACTGAGATCAAGCAGAGCGTGACCATCACGCTGAAAGGCAATGCGGTGGCGCGGCGGTACCGGCGGCCGAGCGACGTCGAGTTGAAGGCGAACCCCGGGAAGAAGAGTAAACTGCCGGCGCTGGGTACGTGCTTCCAGGGAACGGCGGCCGACCCTGCGCTGTGGAGGCTGCTGCGTCCGGGTCACTTGCGCGTGGACCTGCGGCTGTGGGAAGAGCACTGGTCCACCGCGCTTACCCAAGCTGCCGCACAGGGTGTACCGCTGGAAGCGGCTGTGTTTGTGTCGGACCGCGCCGACGAGGAGTTGCCGCGACTGGCCACCGCGGCGCGGGGCGTCCGAATAGCGCGCTGGCTGATCTTCCATCAAAAGGAGAACTCGACCAATCCAATGTGGCTGCGGCTGGCACGGAGGATTCTCCCTAGTGGGGCTCCGCTGGGTGGCGGCGCGAACGTCTACTTCACCGAGTTGAACCGCGAACGCCCGCCCGCCGATTCGCTGGACGTGGCCTGCTATTCGATCAACCCGCAGGTGCATGCCTTCGACAATTTGAGCTTGGTTGAGAACCTGGAACCCCAAGCTGAGACCGTGCGTTCGGCGGCACGGTTTCTGCCGTCCAAGGCGATTGCCGTCACGCCTGTCAGTCTGCGTCCTCGCTTCAATCCGCAGGCGGCCGGACCCTCGGGCATGCCTGCCGAGTCCCGATTTGATCCGCGGCAGAAGTCGCTGTTCGGCGCCGCGTGGACGGTAGGAAGCTTGAAGTACCTGAGCGAGGCGGGCGCGAACAGCGTCACCTACTACGAAGCCGCCGGACCTGCCGGGCTGATGGAAGGGGCGCGGGCTTTCCCGCTGTTCCATGTGCTGGCCGATGCGATGGACTTTGCGGGTGCGGAAGTCACCGCCGTCGACGCGACCGACCCGCTGCGGGTGTGCGCCCTGTCGATGGAGCGGCGCGGCGTAAGGAGGATGCTGGTGGCCAACCTGACGGCAGAGGCGCAGGTCGCACGGCTGTGGGATGGCTGGATGGGCCGGCAAGTCCAGATTCGACGGCTGGATGAGCACAGCTTCGAGCGGGCGTGCGACTCGCCGGTTGCCTATCGGCGTGCGACCACCGAACAACTCGACTTTCCATCGGGCCGTCTGGAGATCCCGCTTCTGCCGTATTCGGTGATTCGGCTGGACACTTAGAGTGAATGGCGCGAGCGTGCGCAGGTGCCGGCGAAGTCCTGCTAGCCTGATGGCGTGCGGATCTTGTTTGGTTTTGTTGCGTTGATCGGGATGGTGTGGGCACAGGCCGGGGAGCCGGCGGCGCATCCGAAGCTCACGCCGACTCTTTGGGTGCAAACGGCTTCGGAATGGCGGGGGCTTTGCTTGCAGGCGTACCGTTTGGCGACGCAGCAGCTTCGGGTTGCGTTGAAGGATAAGTCCTGGACGGCCGCGGTGGAGCAGTCGGGGAAGTTCAAGAAGCTTAGGCCGGCAGTGGTGCTTGATATCGATGAGACCGTACTCGACAACTCGGCGGGACAAGCGCGGCAGGTTTTGGGGAATACGGGGTTTGTTCCGGCGGATTGGAATCAGTGGGTGTCCGAACAGAAGGCTCCCGCGATTCCGGGGGCTGTCGAGTTTTGCCGGTATGCGGAGAGCCGTCGGGTGCGCGTGTTTTATGTCACCAATCGCGATGCGGCGCAGGAAGATGCCACGATTGCCAATCTGACGCGGTTGGGGTTTCCGGCCGGCAGGGAGACCGTGTTGTGCCGGGGGGAGAAGCCGGAGTGGGCGAGCGAGAAGACGTCGCGGCGCCAGGAGATTGCGGCGACTCACCGGATTCTTCTATTGATCGGGGATGATCTCGGGGATTTCCTGCCGGGGGTCCGGACGACGATTGAAAAGCGGATAGAACTGACCAAGCCGTATGAGGGCAATTGGGGGACGAAGTGGTTTCTATTGCCGAATCCAGGCTATGGTTCGTGGGAAGACGCCGTCGTGGCCCCGGATCCTCCAGCGGATCTGCATCAGCGTCTGGAGCGGCGGCGCAGCCGGCTGGATCCGATGCAGGGCCCGCGGAGGTAGTTTTCGCAAATCGCACGGAGGCGGAAGCATCGATTCGACGACAGTGTCAACTGGGGCTGGCGGGCGCATTCTGTTCGCGGGATAATACAGTCTCCTCCCACTGGAACACAAATATGGTACTTACCAAACAAGAACTGATCGAATCGCTGCAGAATGAAATCCGCATTTTGGTTCACCTGTGCGGGAAGGTGAAGCCGGAAATGTTGGACTACCGGCCTACGGCGAAGCAGCGGAGCACGCTGGAATTGCTGCGGTATCTGACGATCATGGGGCCCGTGCTGGTGAAGTCGGCCAGAGCCGGATCGTTCCTCGTCGACGAGTGGACCGCCGCGGAAGCGCGCGCGGCCGCCATGGACTTCGATGCGGTGGTGAAGGACCTCGAATCGCAAGCAGGTTTCTACGCCGAGGCGGTGGGCGGGTTTTCGGACGAGCAGTTGCGTGGTGAAATCGAGATGTTCGGCCAGAAGAGCAAGCGCGGACCCTGGCTGGTGAACATGGTGGTGTGCGGTCATGCGGCCTACCGGACGCAGTTGTTCTGTTATCTCAAAGGCTGCGGGCGCGAGGAACTGAACACGATGAACCTCTGGGCCGGCGTCGACGCCGAGATGTAGGCAGTCCCCTACGGCCGGCGGCCGTATTCAACGGGTGTCCGGCCTTTGCCTGCGCCAACGTCGATCCAACCTTCGTAGCCCGGTTCACGATCGCCGCGGACCATATAGTCGGCGCCCTGCTTGGCGTTGAGCAGCCACATTGCCGGTCCGCCTTCCCAGGCGTGCATTTCTTCCGGCCGCGCCCAGCGCCAGTTGCCGCGCAGTACCGTAGACTGGCCGCGGAGCACCTGCCAGGCGTAAGTTCCATCCGGGTTGATGGTCAGTTGGCCGGATTCCGCCTGGGAATCGGTTGTTTGCACGACGGGGCGTCCGCCTGACGTTGTGTAGGACTGGCTTCCCCGGTTGGCCGCGCGCAGGAGCCAGGTTCCGAAGTAGCTTTCCGGTTTGGGCGGCTTACCGTAGTTGGCCGCCGCGGCATAGCCGATGTGCACCGAGTAAGTTCCCTGGGCGCCCATGCGATTGCTGAAATCGAGATCCGGCTGGAAGCTGGTTCCCCGCGCCTTGACGTAATCCCTGATCTGATCGAGGATGGCGTCGCGGGATGGGTTGCCCCAGGGATTTGGACCCATGAGTTGCTTCGCGTAAGCGAGCACCTGCTCCTTGGTGAGCAATCCTTCGCCCGCCGCCGGAGGGGCGGGAGGCGGTGGCGAGGGCCGCGCCGGCGCAGGCTCGGGCGGAGGAGGCTGGGCGGCAGCAGGTTGAGGACTTCGGATGTCGGCGATCGCAAAGGCCGCCTCGGAGCCTTCCGGGAAGAATTGGCTGGGCTTCTTTCGAATCAGGGCTTGTGTGCCGCCCGGCAGCATCTTAACGAAGACGCCCTTCTCCCATTTGGCGGGGTACGACGAACCGTCCTTATACTCGATGGTCTCGCCCGGTTTGAAGCTCTGGGAGAAAGCGGCCAGCGCCAAGAGAGCAAGGGAAATGACGACCCGCATGGCCCGTATTCTACAAGATCATTGCGATGGCAAGGCGTTACCATAACGACTAATGCCGGAACACAACGCCCACCGGGCGAGTTTCAGGGGATTAGCGCTAGGGGCGTTGGGCGTCGTGTTTGGGGATATCGGAACCAGCCCACTCTACACGCTGAAGGAGTGTCTCCACGCCGCGGGACACCACAAAGCGACGGAGGCGGACCTGTACGGTGTGCTTTCGCTGATCTTCTGGTCGTTGACGCTGGTCGTAACGATGAAATACCTGACTTTCATCATGCGGGCCGACAACAAGGGGGAAGGCGGAATTTTCGCCCTCCTCGCGCTGGTCCCCGAGCAACTCAGGGCGGCCAAGCCGGGTAAGATTTCGGCCGTGGCGATGTTCGCCGTCGTGGGGGCGGCGCTGCTTTACGGCGATGGCATCATCACGCCGGCGATTTCCGTGTTGGGCGCGGTGGAAGGGTTGGCGGTCGCCGACGCTCGTTTCGGCGTCGCCGTCGTACCCATCAGTTGCCTCATCCTGGTGGGTCTGTTCGCCATTCAAAGTCACGGCACGGAAACCGTGGGCAAGCTTTTCGGGCCAGTGATGCTCGTGTGGTTCTCCACGCTGGCCGTGCTTGGCGGGTATCACATCTCGCACAATCCGGAAATCCTTGGCGCACTGCTGCCGCATCACGCGATTGGATACTTTGCCCACCACGGCTTCTCGGGACTGCATATTCTGGCGTCGGTGGTGCTGGCCGTGACGGGAGGCGAAGCTCTCTATGCCGACATGGGCCACTTTGGGATCCGGCCCATCCGCGCCGTCTGGCTGGGCTTCGTCGGGCCCGCTCTGCTGCTGGCGTATTTCGGACAGGGCGCACACGCGCTGCGCAATCCGGAATCGATGGCGAATCCGTTCTTCTCGATGGTTCCGGCCGGCGGGGCAACGTATGCCCTCGTCGTGCTGTCAAGCATGGCCGCCGTGATCGCCTCGCAGGCGCTCATTTCCGGCGCCTTCTCGCTGACGCACCAGGCCATGCAGCTCGGCTTTTTTCCCCGCGTGCGGGTGCGCCACACGGCGCATCAGATGGAAGGCCAGATTTACATTCCGCAGGTCAACTACTTTCTTGCGGCGGGCTGCCTTGGGCTGGTGATCGCCTTCGGCGCGTCGTCGCGCCTGGCCGCCGCCTACGGGATCGCAGTCACCGGAACCATGGCCATCACGTCCGCTATGTACTTCCTGGTGGTACGCAAGACATGGAACTGGAGCCTGGGTCGCGCTCTCGCTCTGCTGCTTCTCTTCCTCGCTTTTGACCTGCCGTTTCTCGCGGCCAATATCGGCAAGTTCTTCGATGGCGGATGGGTTCCCGTCCTGATCGGCCTCATCATGCTGACCATCATGGTGCTCTGGAACCGCGGCCGGGCGCTGATCGCCCAGAAATACCGCCTCCGTTTTCCATCTCAGGAAGCGGCCCGCCAGCGAGTTGCGGCACGTCTGGTCGCGCGAGTCCCGGGCACCGCGGTATTCATGTCCTCAAGCGCGGATATGCTGCCGCCGGTTCTCGTCCATTACGTGGAGCGCAGCCGTAGCCTTCAGGAAACAGTTGTGCTTCTCACGATCCAGACGGCGGGAGAACCGGGCGTCACCGGGAAGCGGTACACGGTCACCAGACAGGAGGACGGCTTTTATCGCATTATCGTGCGCTTCGGCTTCATGGAGGAACCGAACGTGTTGCCCGTTCTCGAGCAGGCGGTGAGGGAAGCGAACATCCCCTTCGTCGGCGACGAAGTGACGTACTATCTCGGCCGTGAGAACTTCGTTGCCTCGCCGGGCGGCCAGATGGGCGCCGTCGCCGAATCGATCTTCTCCGTGCTGCAGAGAAACGCCATCGCCGCCGACCGGTTCTTCGGTTTGCCCCACCAGCAAGTGATCGAAATCGGGACGCAGATGGATCTCTGAGGCCGCTCAGAGCGAATGGTAGAGGGTGGTGTACTGGCGGGCGGAGGCGGTCCAGGAGAAGTCGCGTTGCATGGCCGTGACCATGCGCTTGCGCCAGTCCTCCGGACGGTTGCGGTATTCATCGAGGGCCAGGCGGACGGCGTGGAGGAAGTCCGGGGGCCAGTAACCCCAGAATTTGAAGCCGGTTTCGCCGTCCACGGTGTTCTCGAGGCCGCCGGTGGAGCGAACCACCGGGATAGTGCCGTAACGCAGCGAATACATCTGGTTGAGGCCGCAGGGCTCGAAGCGCGAGGGCATCAGGAAGATATCGGCGCCGGCTTCGATCTTGTGGGCCAGGGTGTTGTTGAAGCCGCGGTAGATGCCGACGCGGTCGGGGAAGACAGACCGTAAGTGCTCGAAGAAATACTCGAAGCGCATGTCGGGGGTATGGGGCGTGGCGGCTCCCAGGACAGCGAGGGCAACATCGTCGTCGTACATCAGGGTCCAGGCGACTTGCTGGATGATGTCGATTCCCTTCTGGGCGGCGAAGCGTGTGACGATGCCGAGGAGGGGGCGCTGGAGATTCTCGGATGGGAGTTGGAAATGGTCGAGCAGGTCCTGTTTGCAGAGGGCCTTGCCGGAGAGGTCGGAGGCGGAGTAGCGGGCGGCGATGCGCGGATCGGTTTCGGGCGACCACTCTGAGTAGTCGACGCCGTTGAGAATGCCCCGGAGTTTGTGGACCTGGGAGCGCAGCAGGCCATCCAGGCCAAAGCCAAACTCGGGGGTTTGGATTTCTTCGGCGTATCGCGGTGACACGGTGGTGATGGCGTCGGCGAAGATAATCCCTCCCTTCATCACGGCGATGTCCCCGTAAAACTCGAGGAAATCGGGTGAGAAGAGGTAGTCCGGTAACTGGAAGTCGCCCCAGACGGAACGGCCGAAGCGGCCGTTGTATTCCAGGTTGTGGATGGTGAAGACAAGCTTGAGATCGCGCAGGATGGGGTCCAGGGAATAGCGAGTCTTCAGATACGAGGCACACAGGGCGGCTTGCCAGTCGTGCAAATGGAGGATGTCGGGCGTGAAGAGGAAGCGGGCAACGGCGAGGGCGCCATGGCAGAAGGCGGCAAACCGGCGGTGATCGTCGGAATGGCCGTAAAGCGCGCCTCCGCGGTCGAACAAGGGTGGGATATCGACCAGGTAGACGGTGACGTCGCGGTGCCGGACGGAGTAGATCTCGGCGGTGAACGTGTGCCATCCCAACGAGATGCCGATGTTTTGCCAAACGCGCTGGGCATTGTCCAGCTTGATGGATCGATAGCGCGGCAGGACGATGGCGACCTCGTGGCCAAGCTGGGCGAGGGCTTGGGGCAGTGCTCCAACGACGTCGGCCAAGCCGCCAGATTTGGCGAAAGGCGTCGCTTCACTGGCGACCATGAGGATTCTCGACATGAGGGAACTCCCATGATAGCGGGATACTGGGAGCAGCAAACTCTGGTAGAGGTATATGGCGATGCGATGGTTGCGCTGTGTTTTGATACTGATGCCGGTTTTGGGACAACCGCAGACGGAGACGTCGAGGCGGGAGATTTTTGAAACCTACATCCAGCCCCAACTGCGAACTGTGGCCCGAACGGTGTGCGTTTGTGGGGATTGCCTGACCGGCGCGGAGTGTGAGAGGTTTCAGCGCGCGTGTCAGGCAGCGGTGGAACAGGGCAGGTGCCCGAGTTTTCCGCGCGGCAATGGCAAGTGCGATCCGAAACGGGCGAGCCAGTGCCGGACTCTGGTGGACCAGGCGATGCGGGCCGAGACGGACCCGGAGGCGCTGGCGGGCGCGCCGGCTCCGCGGCCTGCCCAACCGTCGGCGGTGGGCGATGCGGGGGAACCCAGGAAGACAGCAGACTGGAGCGGCGCGGTGGGCGGTGTCCTCAACCGGCAGTTTGAGTCGCTGTATGCGGGTAAGGACGCGGCGACCCGGCGGCGATTGGCCGGGCAGACGGCGACGGTGGAGTTCACGGCGTATTTTCAGGGCGGCGAGTTTCAGCGAGTCGAAGTCGACTCCGTGAACGGGGGGAGCCCGGAGTTTCAACAACTGGCGCGGCAGGCAGTGGAAATGCTGGCCGGGAAGAAGGCCGAAACGCCGAAACTGGCCGATCGAGCGGCCGAGCGCGTAGCGGCGGTATGGAGGTTCAGTAGCCGGTAGGGCGGGGTGCTGAATTAAACAACAATAAGTCAGACCTTCGTTTTACAAGTGTATTCGGGCCGATTTTTCGGTTGTTTACACCTTCGGGAACCCTATACTGGATGCTGTGGGGTTTCAACTCGCGGTTGATTACCGCCCCCGAGGTGATCAGGAAACCGCCATCGAGCAGCTTTCGCGCGGTCTGTCAGACGGCGAGAAGCATCAGGTTTTGCTGGGGGTGACGGGTTCCGGCAAGACGTTCACGATGGCCAAGGTGATCGAGGGCTCCGGGCGGCCGGCACTAATCCTTGCGCACAACAAGACCCTAGCGGCTCAACTCTATAACGAATTCAAGAGTTTTTTCCCTTATAATGCAGTTGAGTATTTTGTCAGTTATTACGACTACTATCAGCCGGAGGCTTACATCCCGTCGACCGACACCTATATCGAAAAAGAATCGACGGTGAACGACGAACTGGACAAGCTGCGGTTGTCGGCCACGCGGTCGCTGTTCGAACGGCGGGATTGTGTGATTGTGGCCAGCGTGTCGTGCATCTACGGGTTAGGGTCGCCGGAAGCCTACTACGGCATGCTTCTCATGCTCGAAAAGGGGCAGAAGGTGACGCGGAAGGCGATCACCGAACGTCTGGTGGAGATTCTGTACGAGCGCACCGAGGGGAACTTCCAGCGCGGCACATTCCGCGTGCGCGGGGATGTGATCGAGGTGTTTCCCACGTATGACGACAACGCATTC
>JAEUQD010000542.1 GCA_016789925.1 Bryobacterales bacterium
CGCTTCCGGTACGACCAGTTGATGGACATCGGCTGGAAACGTCTGATCCCCCTCGGGCTGGCGGCGTTGTTTGTGAACGCCATCGCGGGGATGCTGATACACGGCGGAAAATAGGTTTATTTTTCCGGGAACCTAACGAACCGTTCGTGCGTTCGTCCTTTTAACAACTGAACGGAAGCCCCTACAAGGTAACCCTTTCCCCAACCATCCAAAGCTTTGTAGGGGCCCCGTTGCACGCTACCAGCGTGTCCGTTGAAGTTCGGCCTGGCGGCGGGCTTTCTTTTCGTGGTCCAGCAGCGGCTGATTGAGAAAGTCGAGCGCGGGGAGCATGGCCGAGAAGCGCCTGGTCACTTCTCCATACAGCTTCTTGCTGAGCGCCAACTCAGGCTTCAGCGTCACGTACCAGTAGAGCTGTTTGCGGCGCAACAGGTCCGCCGCCGGATGGTCAGGCGAGAATCCCTTGGGGCTTCGGGCCAATTGTTCGCCTTGCAGGTCACCCATCAGTTTTTGAAGCGACCTGGCGAGGGACTCGAACTCGAGGTGCCGATCGACGAGGGAATTGCGGACGATCAGCAACTGCTCGTTCCCCGGCATGTAGATACCGCCGGCCACTTCGACTTCCTTGTGAGATACGGACACATACAGCCCGGCCGATGCGAGTTTGGCCAGCGACTGGTGGATGAACAGCGCGCCCGAATGTGTCTTGTAAGGTGTCTTGTCTTTGCTGAACCGGGTATCGCGATAGATGCGGAAGATCGACTTGGCGGGCTCGGTGGCGTAATGGGGGGCGGCGCTGGCCAGGAATCCATTGATTGCCTCGACCAGCGAGATCATTGGCCGGCGAACCACCTCCTCGTAGAGGTGCTTGTTCGCCTGGAACCATTCGCGGTTGTTGTTCGCCTCCAACTGACGAAAGAAGTCGAGGGTGCCGGCGGGAAATCCGGCAAAGCTATAATCAGTCACTTGAACGCCTCGGAACTCGAAACATTTCTGGCCGCGGTCGAATCGGGACCAGCGGTCGTACAGCGGGATGCGCCGCTCGCTCAGTATACCCGGTTTGGCATCGGCGGACCCGCCGGTGCGCTCGTCGAAACGGGAGTAGAAGAGGAGTTCCTCCGGCTGCTGGAAGCTGCCCGCAGGAGTGGAGTTCCCTTCCTCGTCTTGGGCGGCGGTACAAACTTGATCGTGGCGGACGAGGGCTACCCCGGCGTGATTCTCCGGTACCGGGGCTCACGCATTCGCTGGGACCAGGGGCTGCTGTGGGTGCAGGCGGGGGCGGAGTTGCAGGCGACGGTGGACTTCAGTATCGCCCGCGGAGTGGCGGGCTTGCACACGATGACGCGGATTCCCGGTTGGACGGGCGCCGCGGTGTACGGCAACGCGGGGGCGTATGGCCACTCGATGCACGAGTTTGTACGTCGCGTGCGGTTTTTCGACGGGCAGTCGGTAGCCTCAGGCGACAACACCTTCTGCCGCTTCGCCTATCGCGAGAGCGTGTTCAAGAAACGGAAGGACTGGATCATTCTGGAGGCGGCGTTGGAGTTGCCGGAAGGGGATCGTGCGGAACTGGCGCGGCAAGCCGAGGAGATCCGGCGGATTCGCGATTCCAAGTACCCGCCCGAGATGCGCTGTGCGGGCAGCATCTTCAAGAACCTGCTCTTCAAAGACCTCCCTGCGCCGGCTGCAGGCGAGGTTCCGGAGAAGGTAGTGAGGGAAGGGAAGGTGCCGTCCGCCTGGTTTCTCGAACAGGTGGACGCCAAGGGGATGCGGCGCGGCGACATCCAAGTGGCCGACTATCACGCCAACCTGATCTACAACGACGGAGCGGGGACAGCCGCTGATTTGCGTTGGGTGATCGACGAACTGAAGCGGAGAGTGGTGGAACGCTTCGGACTGAGGCTGGAGGAAGAAGTGCAGTATGTGGGTATGCCTTGCTCTTGAAAGTGAGCGAAACGGTTTGCGTGCGTCCCTGGGGTGGCACGCACGCAAGGTTCAGGGCAACCTACTTCGGGAATAGAGGTTCAGTCTTCTTCACCAGCGCTTCGACCTTGAGAAGGTGGGCCAGAACCGCCTTTTCATCCTTCAGCGTGTTCGGCTGGATGGAAGCGAGCGTCTTCCAGTCGGGCTGAAGTAGTGTTCCTTCAGGTTCCAACCTCCAGGGTCGGTCCCGTCAATAGGACATTTCTACTTTGCCCAAATAGGACATTCTCATTTTGCCCGATAGAACGATGCCCCGGTATTGACACTAGCATTCCGCCTGCATACACTGTTGACCGTATGCTTGCCTGGATTGCGCGAAGCGCTCTGATTCTCTCTGCTGTTCTGGCGGCGTCTGCTCAGACCACGTCCACGGAGGTACTCGGAGTTGTTCGTGATCCCTCGGGATCGATGATCGCCGGCGCCGGTGTCACGCTGACGAGGCAGGAGACGGGCGAGGTGCGGCGGGCAACGACGAATTCAGAAGGTCTTTACACATTTCCATTGATTGAGCCCGGGACGTATCGGGTGAATGTCGAGATGTCCGGCTTCCGGGCAACGGTTGTGAATGACATCAACGTGGTGCTGCAACAGCGCGCGCGCGTTGACGTCACGCTCGAGATTGGTGACTTGTCGCAGAAGGTGGAAGTGACGGCCGAGGCCCGGCTGCTGAATACGGAGGACGCGGCGGTGGGGCAGAACATTGAGAGCAAACGTATCGTGGACATCCCGATCGCGTACCGGAACGTGGGACACCTGGCGCTGATGGTGCCGGGCGTGAGCTTTGGGACACGGATGGGCCGGAGCACGGGCGCATCGGGGAGGACGTCGCCGAGCGGAACGGCGGTGTCGCTGGTGGCGCACGGGCAGACCGACCAGACGCAATCGTTGACGCTGGACGGAATCGACGTGAAGGAACCGCGGTACAACACGATGACGCTGACGCCGAGTATCGACGCGCTGGCGGAGTTCAAAGTCCAGACGGCGGCCTATTCGGCGGAGTATGGCCTGGGCGGCGGCGCGCACGTGCAGATGGTGATGAAGTCGGGCACGAACGCATTTCACGGGAGCGTCTACGAATTTCACCGGAACAGCGCGCTGGACGCGGAAGATTACTTTCTGAACTTTGAGTTGGCGCCGAACGAAGCGCGCAAGAACAAGAACGCGCTGCGGCGGCACCAGTT
>JAEUQD010000229.1 GCA_016789925.1 Bryobacterales bacterium
GCGCGGCAGATCGCCGAAGCGCTGGAAGCGGCGCACGAGAAAGGCATCATCCATCGCGATCTCAAGCCGGCGAACGTCAAGGTGACGTCCGAAGGCGTTGTCAAGGTCCTCGACTTCGGGCTGGCCAAAGCGGTTGAGAGAACGAGTTCGCCGAGCAATGCGGACTCCCCGACGCTAACCATCCGCGCGACCGTAGCCGGCGTGATTCTTGGCACCGCGGGGTATATGAGCCCGGAGCAGGCGGCGGGTAAACCCGTAGACCGCCGCGCCGACATCTGGAGTTTCGGAGTCGTGCTGTGGGAGTTGCTGACCGGCAAGCGGCTGTTCGACGGCGAGAGCGTCTCGCACACGCTCGCCGATGTTCTGCGCGCGCCGATCGACATCAACCAACTCCCGAAACAGACGCCGCCCACCATCCGCGAGCTAATCCGCCGCTGCCTGGACCGCAATCTGAAAGACCGGCTCCGCGACATCGGTGAAGCCCGGATCGCCATCGACAATTCTTCGGCTGTTCCGGCAATCGCCGCGCCGGTGAAGTCCAGCCGGTTGCCCTGGGCGGTAGCGGCTGTATCACTGGTGGCGGCATTGGGCTGGACGGCGTGGCGCGAGAAGCCGAGGGACACGCTTGTGCCGGCCACCTTCGACGTCAACCCGCCGGTGGGCGGCCGGTTTGCCCCCATTCTCGCCTCTGGTGGTTCGGCGGTGTCACCGGATGGGCGCACGCTGGCTTTCGTCGCGGTGACGGCAAAGGGGGAAAGGCTGCTCCACCTACGGCGCCTGGATTCGTTGGAAGCGCGAGCCGTGCCGGGAACCGAGGAGGCCGGGCGGCCGTTCTGGTCGCCGGACAGCAAGTCGCTGGCCTTCTTTGCCGGTGGAAAACTGAAGCGGATCGATGTGGCCGGAGGGTCTCCGATCACGCTCTGCGACGCAGCAGTGGGCCGCGGGGGAACGTGGAGCGAAGAGGGCTTCATCCTGTTCAGTACTTCACTTTCCATGGTCCAGCGAATCCCCGCTTCGGGAGGCAGGCCAACGCCTGTGACGAAGCTGAATCGGGAGGCCGGAGAGACTGCGCATTACTATCCCCAGTTGTTGCCAGACGGGCAGCGGTTTCTGTACTTTGTGCGCCACAGAGACCGGGAGCAGGGCGGGATCTTCATTGGCTCTCTGGACGGCAAGCTGGCCGTGAGACTCCTCCAAACGCAATACATGGGCGCCTATGACGCCGGTTCCGGACGACTGCTGTACATCGAGGGGAACGCAACGCTGATGGCGCGCAGACTCGAGCTGGATCCACCCCGGCTGACGGGAGATCCGGTGGTGGTGGTGGAGCGGATTGCTACGGCCGCCCCGAACGGCTTCGCAGACTTCTCCGTTTCGGCTAACGGAACCCTGTTCTACGGGACGATGGGATCCGGCCAGAAGGTGAAGTTCGGGTGGAGGGACCGCGCCGGCAAACCGCTCGGAACCATCGGAGAACCGTTTGAGCCATTGCTTGGACGCTCGTTCCGAATCTCACCGGACCAGAGCAGGGTTGGGTACCTGGCAGTCACGGGCGCCAACCAACAAAGCGATGTCTGGATACTCGAAATGGCACGAGGGTTGAGCACACGGTTTACCTTTAGCGGCGCCGACAGTTCGCGCTGGTCCCCGGACGGAAAGCAGATCTACTACAGCGATAACCGGGGCATCTTCCGCAAAGCGGCTGACGGTTCAGGCGAGGAGGAAGAGGTGCGGAAAAACTCCTTTCCGGTGATCCTGAGTGGCGTTTCGCCGGACGGAAGGCATTTACTATACGTGGCGGCCGGTGACACCTGGAAGCTGCCGCTGACCGGAGAACGCAAGCCGGAACCCTATCTGCAAACGAAATATACGGAGCAGTTTGCGACCCTTTCTCCGGATGGCCGCTGGATGGCCTATGCCTCGGACGAGTCCGGGCGGTCTGAAGTCTATGTGCAGGGATTCCCGGAGCGCCAGGGCAAGTGGCTGGTGTCAGCGGACGGCGGTACCCACTCGGCTTGGCGGGGTGACGGCAAAGAGCTCTATTGGATGTCGCTGGATGGAATGCTCATGGCGGCGAGCATGGATCTACAGACTTCGGCGGTGCGGCCCGGCAAGCCGCAAGCACTGTTCCAGGTCCCGGGCGAATACTTCGATGCAGCCCGCGACGGGCAGCGGTTTCTTGTGCTGGAACCCGATGACAAGCCTTCGTTGAACTCGCCCATGGTGGTTGTCCAGAACTGGGCGGCGCGGCTGGGGAAATAGCAGGATCGTGCCTGCGATCCAGTCGTCTTCTTGTAGATCTGGAACACTGGTCGAGGGTCAGTGAGTATTCCTCTTGACGGAATACCCGGCGCGTCATAAAATGAACCTTGATCCGGTCGTTCCAATGTCGCGATACCGAAGCGCTGTTTCGCGACCAGACGGTGCTCAGGTTTCAGGCCATCGAACGTGTGGCCCGGCGCAAGCTGCTCTTTCTTCACGCTGCCAAGCGGTTGGAGGACCTTCGCGTTCCACCCGGCAACCGAATAGAGGCTCTCAAGGGAGATCGAGCTGGTCAACACAGCATTCGGATCAACGGGCAGTGGCGAATTTGCTTCGTTTGGCGTGACCACGAAGCCCATGACGTTGAGATCGTTGACTATCACTGAGGGATTTATGCCCAGGAAAACTAAACTTCTGGATCCAATCCATCCAGGCGAGATTCTGGCTGAGGAATTCATGAAGCCGCTAGCCATCAGCATCAACCGGCTCGCGCGCGAGTTGCATGTTCCGCCCAACCGGATTCACGCCATCGTCCACGGCACCCGCACGATTACAGCCGACACCGCGCTACGCCTGGGAGCGTTCTTCGGTGTGACGCCTGAGACGTGGTTGAACCTGCAATCGGAGTACGATCTGCGCATCGCCCGGCAGACCACCGGCCAGGAGATCGCTAAAACAGTTCGCAAGCTCGAAGCCGTCTAACTGACCCTTTAATTACGTTTCGCGCAATTAAAGAATATACCGATTTCCTTTAATTAACTAGCGAGTACCGTTTGCCCCGCCACTCGATGCTCGTCGTCATCGCCGACGAGGCGAACGAGTAGAGCCACACCCACGTCCCCAGCGGAACCAGAGCCCAATGCACCCAGCCATAGCGCTTGAACCATGCCTCATGGGCAGGCATTGCCGCGCGAATCAATCGCGTGCGCTGCGCACCCTTTTTCATCCCCAGGTACAACTGCCCGGCGAGCGCCAGCGGACCCCAGGCCACACCCTCGACTCCACAATACACCGCCGCCGGCCAGGCTGCACAGTAGACCACGTGAGCGCCGAAGCCCGCCCACCACAGCTTCGGTGAATACACCCGCGTGATGATGAGTTGCCGCGTGGCCCACTCCAGAAACTCGCGCGCTGTCGTCCGTGTCACATCCGCCGTCAACGCTCCCGGCGCATAGGCGATCGTCAACCCCGCATTATGCACAGCCTCGGCCAGCTTATAATCGTCCGACACCGCGCCGCGCCAGTGTTCTTCCACCTTCACCTTCTTGAACGTCTGCCGGGTGATGGCGGTGGCGCCGCCCCAGCAGAAGGAGTTGTCCTTGTGATGCATTCCCCCGGCCACCACCCCGTTCCACACGCTGCGCATCAGTCCCCAAAACCCCGCGGGTGTTGGAGGCAGATGAAACCGGTAGCCGGTGACAACGCCAACGTTCGATTCCTCCAAGGGCGCCACGAGCGCCTTCAACCAGCCGGCGCTCACCAGCCCATCGGAATCGGCGAAGGCGAATACGCTGGACTGCGAACGCGCCGCTTTCACCGCCGCCAGTAAGTTATTGATCTTCTCTCCCGTTTTCCCATCCCCGGCCCCGGCGATGACAACCTTTGCCTTCGAGGGAACCACGCCCTCGGGGATGTCGCTCTTGGCCGCCGCCACCACCAGCAACTCGTAGTCGGGATAGTCCAACGACGCTAGTGACGCCAGATTCCCTCCCAGGTTCTCTTCCGGCCCTTTTACGGGAACAATGACGGTGGCCGGCGGGAGCTTCTCCGGCGCCTGCGTGAGCCGCCGCCGGTAGTACTCCTGGCGAACCCGTTCATCGCCCTGCAACAGC
>JAEUQD010000580.1 GCA_016789925.1 Bryobacterales bacterium
CCTCCGCTACGGCTGCCAGCGATATGATTCAAAGGGTAACCTCGGAAGGAACATAGAACGATGAAGCCAAAGAATACGATCTGCCTCTGGTTCGACAAGGACGCGCATGAGGCGGCGCGCTTCTACGCCGCCACGTTTCCGGATAGCCGGGTAACCGCTGTTCACGAAGCTCCCAGTGACTATCCGGGCGGGAAGAAGGGCGATGTGCTGACGGTGGAGTTCACGGTCGTGGGCATTCCCTGTCTGGGTCTCAATGGGGGCCCGGTGTTCCGGCACAGCGAGGCCTTTTCCTTCCAGATCGCGACGGAGAATCAGGAAGAGACAGACCGTTACTGGAACGCGATTGTCGGTAATGGCGGCACGGAGAGCGCGTGCGGCTGGTGCAAGGACCGCTGGGGCCTGTCGTGGCAGATTACGCCGCGCGCACTCATCGATGCGATGACGGCTGGCGGCGGTGAGGCAAAGCGCGCCTTCGAGGCGATGATGACGATGAAGAAGATCGACATCGCCGGCATTGAGGCAGCGCGGCGAGGCTGACGTGAACACAGCGAAACACCTGCGATCTCTCTTATTGTGTGCCTGGGCCGCGGCGGCGGTTGCCGCGGAACCGCCACGGAATCCTGTGGTGCGCGTGGTGACGGTTGGCCAGGAGTATCTCGACCGCGGCAATCGGGACCGGCTGTTGGAAGACACGATGGAACGCCTGGACCGGGCGGCGGCGTTCCGTCCGGATATCGCCGCGCTCCCGGAGGTCTTTCTGCCGGGTGAGCCGGAGGTTGTGCCGGGTCCGGTGACGCGCAGGCTGGCCGCGTGGGCGGAGCGGCACTCCTCGTACGTCCTGTTTGGGCTGCGCACGAAGGCCAACGGCCGGATGCACAACACGGCGGTTCTGCTGGACAGGCGCGGACAGTTGGTTGGCCAATATCATAAGGCGCACCCCACGGAAGGGGAATTGAAAGACGGCGTGCAGCCAGGGGACCCGGAGCCGCCGGTGTTTCAGACGGATTTTGGTTTGATCGGCATACAGATCTGTTTCGATGTGAACTGGTGGGAGTCGTGGAAGCGGCTGAAGCAGAAAGGCGCGAGGCTGATCTTCTTCCCGGCGGCCTATCCCGCCGACCGGCAACTGTCCGCGCTCGCCGTGGCAAACCAGGTGTTCATCGCGTCGGCGACAAATTCGCGGGTGTCGCGAATCTACGACATCACGGGCGAGGTTCTGTCGGCATCGGGGCGGTTTCAACACTGGGCGGGCGCCGAGTTGCCGCTGGGGAGGAGACTGTTTGAAGTCGATTTCAACACGGCCAAAGCACAAGCCGCTCAGAAGAAGTATGGCTCGAGGATCGACCTGAAGTGGTATCACGAAGACGACTGGTTCACGCTGGCGTCGCTCGATCCCAACCTGACGGTGGAGGACCTTGTCGCGGAGTTCGGGTTGACGCCGCTCAATGAATATCGCGAGAGAGCAACGAAGGCGGTGGAGGCGGCACGGAGGACGAGGTAGAGATAAAGTCCTCGGATCGACGGAGGGAGGGCGACAATAGAGGTCTATGGAAATAGGCCGCCGCCAACTCTTTCAGCTTGCCGCCACGGGGATTTCCGCTTCCGGCGACAAGGATTTGTTCCAGCCGATTCGGGAGAAGCTGTCGGGAAAAGAGCCGCTGACGTGGGTTTTCACCGGGGATAGCATCACGCACGGAGCGCTGCACACGATGGGATGGCGGAGTTATCCGGAACATTTCGCGGAGCGGGTGCGGTGGGAGTTACGGCGCGTGCGCGACATCGTGATCAACACGGGAATCAGCGGCGACCGGATGCCGCGGCTGGTGGGTGACGCGGAGTGGAGGGTGCACCGGTTTCGTCCG
>JAEUQD010000600.1 GCA_016789925.1 Bryobacterales bacterium
GTCGCGCTCGGAATAGTAAGCGAATGAGTCACCCGACGGCGACCACACCGGCAACAGGTTACGTCCCAGATACGAATCCACCACTCGTGCCGGCGTACCTTGCACTCGAAGCGTCTGGGGATCGACGATTGCCTGATACACATCGGTCGCCTTGTTTTCAAGGCGATAGAAAACTGAACCATCCTGACTGACTCCTTCGGGCCGGAAGTCGCCCGCATCGGGCTTGATCAACCTCGGCTCGCCCATGCTCTGGCCCTCTTTGAACCGTACCAGCCACATACCGAGCTTGCCATTCCGGTCGCTTCGGAATACGATCTGGTCGGTCTTCGGCACCCACATCGGAAACAGGTCCGAGCTCTTTCCGGCGATGATCGCCGTTTCCTGCCCTGTTTGTGTGTCTAACGCGATGATGTCGGCGTCAGGATCACCTTGCCGTACTTGCCTGGAGTAAACGACCCAGCGCCCATCCTCAGACAGACCGGCGTGGGATCCTGCAGCCGCGATTCCCGATCGGTGAAACGAATGCTTTTCACCGGTCCGAATGTCTATCAACGAGGCTGTCGCTATGCCTTTACCAAGCATTTTTGCGAGAAGGCTTTGCCCGTCCGGGGACCAGTCCAACGGCAGGTAGTCCAGGGCATCCGGATCGGAGGCCAACGTGCGCCTCCCGCTGCCATCGATATTGATTAATCGTAGTTGAAGCTTTCCCGAAGTGTCCCGCCATTTATATGCGACGTGTTTTCCGTCGCGGGAGGGAATCGGGTAAAATCCGCGGGCGCGACCCAGCCCGATTCCAGTTCCTTCATCCGTCAGTTGTCGAACCGCGCCCGTCCGCAGATCGCGAGCTGCTATGTTGCCGGTCAATGGGTGGACCAACACATACGACCTGCCGTCCGACGTAACGCGGCCCTCCGGACCAAGATCCGGCCCTTTCAGGAGAAGCTCTGCAACAACATTCTTGCCGGTGCCGCTCGTCCTGCCAAGTGCTGACAGTCGGGCCTGCGCCTCCCTCGCCTGCTCGGCCTGGTCGCCAAACTCCCGTATCAATCGCTCATAGGCCTTCTGCGCCTCGGAATTCCCTTGTTTCTCGTAGCATTGCCCCAGCCGCAACAACGCTCTGGCGGCCGCACCCCGGTTCCTCCCCGCAGTGGCGATGATCTTCTGATATAGGTCTATGGCCCCGCTCAAATCCCCTTCGACATTTTCGCGGCGGATCGCCTGCTGCAATAAAACGTCGGCATCCGCGGTTTGCGCCGTCAGCATCCCTGCCGCCGCGACAACCAGAATCAGACTTCGTAAGTTCATGCCAACCTCCCGGGTCTCAGGCTACGCGGCTGGGGTGAAGATACATCGAGCGATTTGTGAGATTTCGGTGAAGACTTACTCGTCGAATCGGTATCCCATCCCCCGGACACTGACGATGTGCCGGGGCTCCGTCGCATTCGGTTCGATCTTACGGCGGAGGTTCACGATATGTGCATCCACGGCGCGATCCGTGATGTACGTATCGCGTCCCCAGGCCAGATCAATCAGCTTGTCGCGGCTTAGAACGTGCCCGCGATTTCTGGCGAACACCAGCAACAGCTTGAACTCCATCGGCGTCATATCAACGAGCCGGCCGCCGGCATGCACCTCGCACCGCGCAGGATCTATTTCGATGTCGCCGAATCGCAGCCTCGCGCCGGCATCACCTTCAGCCCGGCGCAGCAAAGCGCGAACGCGCGCGCGCAGCTCACGTGGGTTAAAGGGTTTGGTGACGTAGTCGTCGGCGCCGAGGTCCAGCCCCATGATCTTGTCGGCCTCGTGCGATTTCGCGGTCAATAAAATGATCGGTGTCCGCACTCCCGACTTCCGCAGCTCGCGGCAAACTTCGAAACCATCCTTTATCGGCAGCATCACATCGAGCACAATGAGGTCCCACCCGTCCTCGCGGCCACGCACCGCCGCCGAGGCGCCGTCTCCCACAACCTCCAAAACGTGACCTTCCAGCCGAAGGTCGTCGGCAAGCATCATAGCGATGTCTTCCTCGTCCTCTACCACCAGGATTCGCGCCATCCTCGTTACTCCTCCGTTGGAAGCTGAATCATGAACGTGCTGCCTTTGCCAGGCTCGCTCGTCAGAGTCACCCTACCGCCATGAGCGCGGACGATATGATTTACCATGGCGAGTCCGATGCCGCTGCCCGGAATGCGGCTGTGCCGCGACGCCGACCCGCGGAAAAACTTGCGGAACACCTCCCGCTGCTCGTTATCCGGAATGCCGATCCCATTGTCGATAACCCTTAGGAAGGCTTCTCGCCCGTTGCGTGAAAGACTCACCCATGTCTCGCGGCATTCGCCCGAATACTTCATTGCATTGTCGAGCAGGTTCCACAATGCCCGCCGTAAAGCTTCGGCGTCGCCTTTCACCTGGAACTCCCCTTGCCCAATTTCTGTGTGTACCGCAAATCCTTTTGCGGCGGCTTCATGACTGAAGTCACCGGCGGTCCCGGCCACCAGCGCCGCCAGGTCGAGGGACTCTGTACGGTAGAGCATCGCGTCGGATTCCATCTTTCCGAAATCGAGCAGTGCCTCCACCATGCGATGCAGCCGTTCGGTGGCCCGAGCCAGCGCCTCGTAATAGACTTGCCTACGCGTTTCGTCCGGGACGCGGCCTTCGCTCAGGGCGGCCGACACCTGCCGCATCGAAGTGAGCGGCGTTCGGAACTCGTGGGACACCGCCGCCACAAGATCGGACTGCATCTGAGCAAGTGCCAGTTCCCGGCGAATCAGCCGCCAGCCGAGGTAGCACCCGCCCATCCCGAACGCAGCCATCACGCCCAGCAACGCATAGAGCAACCGTTGACGAATCGCAAAAGGCTCTTGCTCCTTCTCCGGATCGGCCAGCGCGATCGCCAGCGTCCATGGCAGTCCTGTGTCCCCGGCCCGACGCAAGGTCTCATCCTTGTTTGCCACCGCCGCAACACGAACTCGCACCGGTCCTGTGGGCAGTAGTCGCGTCGCTTGTTCCTCGGTCAGCAGTAAGGTACGATCGTCGACCTTCACCCAAGTGATGAATTGGCCCCGAAAACGGCCCGCGCCGGTTCCGTTGGGCCGGGACAGTGCCGCATCGGCCAACGCCTCGTTTAGAACAGGTCGGGGCTTGCCACTCCATCGTGCTGCATCTTCCGCGTACAACTCATAGACGTCGCGGCTGAGGTTGGATGCGGCCGCATCCAACAGCGCTCGAAGCTGAGCGCCCTCTTTTCTCAATTCGGCAGTTCTGCCGGCTTCTTCGTGCATCCGGCAGATCGCCCATTGTCCCGCCAACGGAGCAGGTGCGCCGCCCGCAGCCGCAGCGTCGATTTCTCGCAGGTGTCGATAAGCCTGCATTGCATCGTCGGGCCTTCGTAGCCTTCGAAACGTACGAGCTAACCGCAACCATGCGCCGGCACGGATGGCTGCGGATGGCGATGCCGTCAGCTTTCGATAGATCGCGAGAGCTTCGTCGGAACCAGCCGGCCGGTACTCGGCAAACTCGCCCGCCGCGAATACCTCCGCCGGCGCTTCAGGCAACAGCCGGGGCTGAACCGCATACGCGAGACTGTGGTCCGGCGCGCCTACTGCTCCCGACGGCAAGCTACGCGTTTGTTGAGCGACGATGCCAAGCGCACGCACCGCGCTAAGCACCGCCTCATCGGCCCGCCGCTCCCGAACTTCGCGCAGCCGTTCGCGCATGAGGATGAAATCCTGTTCGAGCAAACGCCAGGCAAGCCACGCAGCGAGCATTGCCGGCATGATCGTCACTGCCAGGAATACAACGAGAAGCCGCTTTCTGGCCAGCTTGGAACGATTCCCATTGCTCATAGCATCACCCGCGGTCGAGGCGCCGCTAAACCACCACGCCTTGCGTAATTTTATAAGCAAATTGTCGCGTGAGCGGTGAGTGCTGTACGAAAGTGGGCCATTGCGTTTCTCAGCCGGTGAGGAGGCGCCAGGTTCACCGTTTGTGGATGGTGATACTACCGCCACCAAGAGACGTCGTCGCATCACCAGAGTCCGGAGCATTCATCTGGTTGTCGTACACGACTCCTTCCGCGCCCCGGATCTTCACGCGTAACCGGTCACTGTACCGCCCCCTGGCTGTTCACCATCAATCGCCGTCAGAAGGAATGAGAACCCCGGTTGCCCGTTAACTGCCCCCGTTCCTTTGTACTGTGCCCTTGCGCCGGAGACAACCAGCCAGTCGTACGAAATGCTACGAAAGTTCATGTTGGCTGCATGGAATGGTCGAAGTCACGCCGAAGAATGTGGAGACTCCACGCTGCATCGTGAACGTCTGAACACCGTCGGCAGTGGACACTGTTATGGAATACTCACTCTCCGGCGGCGACCATCCGTAGAACACCCCGAGATGGAATCCCACCTCATACGTGTTAGCCGGTAAGTCTGCCCGAACAATAGCCGCGGGAAACGTGTAAGTTTTGGGCAGCAGCCTGATTCGTCCCACCAGCACTTTTCGAGAAGTTTGGTGACGTGGTTCGGGGTGGCGGGGCTTGATTGCGGGGAGAACGGTCTTGGGGCGGAGGAGGCAACGGGAAATTGAGAGTTTGGACGGCGAATCGGGTCTCAGAATGCGGTCATTGTCGGCATTGGTGCAGGTGTGGCGAGCTTTTTCCCTAAATATTGCGATGTGGCATGCCAGGTTGTCCCGCCGGGACCCGACTCGCCGCCGTGAAAAGCGGCGAGGCTCAAGTGTTGACCAAGGCGAAGTTGCAGGAGCGGATAGCTGCGTCCAAGAAAGCGGCAGCTCCTGTGGTGGCGCTAAGGATTC
>JAEUQD010000238.1 GCA_016789925.1 Bryobacterales bacterium
CGTGATGAAGTATGCCAAGCTGCCCCTCATCATCCCCGCCGAAAACTCGCAAACCTACCGCGGACCCATGCACAAAATCTGGCAGGTGGCCAAGCGTGCGGAAGCCGCTGGCAAAGCCGAGGCCGTCTCCATTTTTCCGACCCAGCCCTGGATGGATATCAAGGAAATGGGCACCGCCGTCGTGGTGGTCACCAACGGCAACGCGAAGTCCGCGCAAAAGCGGGCCAACAAGCTGGGCCGCCGCTTGTGGACCGGCAAAAATTCGTTTGACGTCAAACTCAAGCCGGTCGAAGAGGCCATCGCCGAAGCGCTCCGCACCGACGGCGGACCCGTCGTCCTCGCTGAAAGTTCCGACAGTACGGGTTCCGGTTCGCCCGGCGACAGCACCGGTGTACTCAAGCACCTCGTCAAAGCCCCGCTCACCGAACCGGCCGCGATCTTCCTCGTCGATCCCGCCGCCGTCGCGCGAGCCTTCCAAGCTGGCGTCGGCGCAATCGTCACCATGAAGATCGGCGGTGCATTCGACAAACGTAATTCCAAACCCGTCAAAGTCACCGGCTACGTCAAAGCCCTCAGCGACGGGCGTTGGGTCGCGCGCGCTCGTGGCTACAACACGGGCATCACTACGTGCATGGGGCGCACCGTCGTCTTTCAGGTAGGCCAGGTCAACGTCCTCATGGCCGAACGCTCCGCCATGACCGTCGACCCCGAACTCTTTCGCGCCCATGGCATCGACCCGGCCTGGTGCAAGATCGTCGTCGTCAAATCGCCCAACGGATTTCGTGCCGAATACGAGCCCATCGCCAGGCGCGTCTTCGTCGTCGACACGCCCGGTGTCAGCACCGCCAACCTCCAAACCCTCCCCTGGAAGCGAATCGAGCGGCCCATCTATCCCCTCGATGCCGATACGCCGGCGCCGGAACTCTGATGGCCGTCCGTCACCGCGTCATTCTGCTGGCGCTCGTCATCAACATGGTGTGTTACACCGATCGCGTCTGCATCGCCGCCGCCGGCCCGGAGATGCGCAAGGCCTTCGATTTCACACCCGCCCAGATGGGCCTCGTCTACAGCATCTTCAGCCTCTCCTATTTCCTCGGCCAGACACCCTGGGGCGCGGTGGCCGACCGTTGGGGCGCGCGTGGCCTGGTTTCTTTCGCCGTCGCCGGATGGTCTATTTTCACCGCTATGACGGCGGTGGCCTGGAGCTTTGCCTCTCTGCTCGTCATCCGCTTCATCTTCGGCGGTCTTGAAGCCGCCTTCTCCCCCGCCGTCGCATCAGCCTTTAACCGCTGGGTACCCGTACCGGAACGCGCCACGGCTTTCGGCTTGTTCCTCGGTGGTGGGCGTTTGGGCGGCGCGATTACGCCCTGGATTGTCGGCCTCCTTCTGGTCCGCTTCGGCTTCGGCTGGCGCGTGCCCTTTGTCATTTTTGGTGCAGTCGGCGTGCTCGCCGCCGCGGCGTGGTTCATCTGGTACCGCAATCATCCGAAAGATCACCCGCTCGTCACCCCGCGGGAACTGCAGTTGATCGAAAGCAGCGTGCCCGTCGCCAGGGAAAAGACGCCCACCGATTGGCGGCCCCTGCTGCGCTCCACGCGCTTGTGGTGCCTGTTGGGCGTCGCCTTCGGCGCGACCTTCCTCTGGCAGTTCTACATCACCTGGTTCCCCACTTACCTCCGCGAGCGCCGCGGCATGTCGATGACCGAGGCCGCTTTCTACGCGGGCCTGCCATTCTTCCTGGGCATGGCATCCACCTGGATCGGCGGCGCACTCACCGACGTCATCGGCCGCAGAACCTCGGTCCGCGGAGCACGCCGCGTCGTTGGCTTGATTTCACTGATCGGCGGAGCCTCGATGATGCTCGCCGGAATCTGGTACCCCGAGGCCTCCGTCGCCGCCCTCATGATGGGCAGCGCAGCCGGATTCATCGACCTCTACCTCGGCGCGGCCTGGGCCTCGGCCACCGATATCGGAGGCAGTTCCGGCGGCGCAGTCTCCGGCCTCATGAACGCCTCGTCCAACTGCGCTGGCTTTGCCTCACCAGCCTTGATGGGCTGGGTGTTGCAACACTGGGGCAGTTGGGACGCGGTCCTGCTGTTGAGCGTCGGCACAACGCTGGTGGCCGCCGTTCTCTGGCTCTTCGTGAATCCCCGCGAAGCCCGGGCGTGACATGCAACTCACCGATCCTCCGCTCGCCGCTCGCATTCTCTTACTGCTCCTGGCGGGCACGGCGGCGGCCCTCGATGTCAGGACGCGGCGCATCCCCAACTGGCTCACGGTCGCGGGCGCGGCGGCCGGACTCCTCGTCAACGCGTGGCTGTTCTCCTGGGCCGGGCTCCGCGATGCGGCCCTCGGAATTGTACTCGCGTTGCTCGTTTACCTCCCGCTCGTTTTGCTCCGGGGAATGGGCGCCGGCGACGCCAAGCTGATGGCCGCCATCGGCGCGCTCACCGGCCCCGCCAACTGGACCGCCATCTTCGCGCTCAGCGGCGTGCTCGGTGGCGTGATGGGCCTCGCGCTCGCCCTGTGGAAACGGCGGCTGCGCAACACCCTCGCCAGCACCGCAGAACTGGCGGGCGAACTCGCGCGGCTCCGTAAACCGCACGAGCGCAAGCCCGAGTGGAACGTCCAACAGAGCGCGGGCTTGCGTCTTCCCTACGGCCTCGTCATCGCTCTCGGCGTCACCGCCTTTCTCCTCCTGAGCCGCGCTTGGCCAGTCCGGTACAATCCATGAACGATGCGTTGTCTGCTTCTTCTCCTTTGTGCGGCCGCCTGCTGGGCCCAGCGCCAGCCGCTTCAATTCGATATTCAATGGGTCAACCCGCCCACTAACCCGCCGCGTGGCGTGCGCCACGTCATCCTGAAAAGCCCTTCGATGAACCAGGACGTCGGCTTCAACCTCTACCTTCCCCCGGATTACGACTCCTCCGGTGACCGCCGCTACCCCGTGCTCTATTGGCTGCACGGCGCGGGCGGACACGAGTCCCAGGGCGTTGCCCAGGCCGCGCTGCTCGACAAGGCCATTACCGCCGGGCGCGTTCCGCCCATGATCATGGTGATCCCCAACGGAGGCCGCCGCTCCGAGTACCGCGACTGGCGTGAGCAGAACATCATGTCCGAAACCATGATCATCCGCGAGTTGATTTCCTACGTCGATTCCCACTACCGCACCCAGCCCGCTCCCTTCGGACGCGCCATCGAAGGCATGTCCATGGGCGGCAACGGAGCCTTGAAGCTGGCTCTGAAGTACCCCGAGATGTTCGGCAGCGTGCTCGCCATTGCCGGCTCCTACCGCAGGCTTAAGCTCGATGGCTACTACCCCGGTATCGCCGCGCCCCAGCAGGAATGGGTCTCGAAACTGGCGCAATGGTATTCGCCCGACGACGACGTATTCACTCTCGCCGACCGCAACATGCCCCGCTTCGGCCACCTCCGCATCCGTCTCCTCATCGGCACGCAGGACGTCTCGTTCCAGGACTCGGAAGTGCTGCACACGTGGCTGCGCGATCTCTCCATTCCCCACGAGTACGAGATCCTCCTCGGCGTCGCGCACAACACCACCGCCTACTACGAACGCGCCGGCATCCACGGCTTCGAATTCCAAGCCGCCGGCTTCGCCCGCGTCCGCTAATCTAACAACTTCGTTCGAGTTCAACCACTCGACAAACTCGCGCAAGTCTTTGGTCAGCGCCATCCGGGAAACCCCTTTGTTGGATCGCCAGAAAGACCAGCACGCGCTCTTCCGGCGTCATCTCACGCCGCGCCTTGTCGTCCGCC
>JAEUQD010000642.1 GCA_016789925.1 Bryobacterales bacterium
ACTAAGGCTGAGTTAGTGGCGGATCAAGGGGCTCGGCCGCCGTTTGGGACAAACCTGACTTATGAGTTAGAACGCTATACGCGGTTCCACCAGACCAGCGGGACCACCGGCCAGCCCATGCGCTGGCTCGATACGCCGGAAAGCTGGAGTTGGGTATTGGACTGTTGGCAGCGGGTATTCGAGAGCGCGGGCATCGGGCCGGCCGACCGCGTCTTCTTCCCGTTCTCGTTCGGCCCGTTTCTCGGATTCTGGGCGGCCTTCGACGCCGCCGTGCGGATGGGCTGCCTCACCATCCCGGGCGGCGGCATGCGTAGCGCGGGACGGTTGCGCGTGTTGCTCGACAACGAAGTGACCGTGCTCTGCGCCACGCCCACGTATGCCATCCGGCTGGCGGAAGTGGCGGCGGAAGAAAAGCTCGACTTGCGCCAGTCGCGCGTGCGCGTGATCGTCCTCGCCGGCGAACCGGGCGGCAGTATTCCGGCCACGCGGGAGTTGATCGAGTCGCTATGGCCGGGCGCGCGCGCGGTGGACCACCACGGGATGACCGAGACGGGTCCCATCACCTACGAGTGTCCTGCGAAGCGCGGCGTGCTGCACGTGATGGAGGGAGCCTACTATCCCGAGGTGCTCGAGCGCGGACGCTTCACGCCTTCCGCGCCCGGAACCGAAGGCGAACTGGTGGTGACCAACCTGGGGCGTGTCGGTTCGCCGCTGTTGCGCTACCGGACCGGCGACGTTGTGCGGCAGGTAGCGCAAACGCGTTGCGCGTGCGGAAGCGAAGAGATGGCGCTGGAAGGCGGGATTCTGACGCGGGCCGACGAGATGGTGGTGATTCGGGGGACAAACCTGTACCCGAGCGCGGTGGAGGCGGTGTTGCGGGCGCACGGCGGGGCGAGCGAATACCGGGTCGAAGTGGATACGCGGCACGCATTGGCGGAGATGCGGATCGACGTGGAGTGTCCCGCGGGGTGTGAGGATCCGGAAGAGATGGCGCACCGCCTGTCGGCAGCGCTGTTGAAGGCGTTTACGCTGCGGATCCCCGTGCGCTGCGTGCCGGAGGGGACGCTGCCGCGGTTTGAAGTGAAGGCGCGGCGCTGGTTCCGGCGCTGAATCACTGCAGCGCCGGAGCCGATTTCAGCGCGGCAGGCTCGACCGGCCGCAGGCTTGCGAAAACTCGGAACAATGGATCATAGTCTTGATTCATCCACGCACCTCTTTTCCTACGGTCTCCTCAGAGGGGTTCTGGTCCACCAGGAACCGGGCGATCAAACCACGCGCCCGGCTCAGGCGCTGCCGGAGGGATTCCGGGCTGATGCCGCACACCTTCGCCGCATCCACCGGACGGAGGCGCTCGACACCGACGAGCAAAACCGCCTCGCCATACCGTGATAACGCCGAGCACCTCGAATCGTGACGATGTCACGCTTGGCCGGCCTACGCGTTATTTCCGAGTGTGGCGTTTGGCAGAAAGTTCAAGGAGGTTCGTATGCGCGGAATTGCCGGAGCTAAACACAACGTCAGAAGTGTTTGCGCATCCGCTCCCTCACGATCGGGGCTTCGTTACGGAGCCGCGCGCGTTAGCAAGCGGTCTTCCGCAAGCACTTTTGACGTTGTGTTTAGCTTTGCTTCGCTGTTCGGATTGCTCATCTGCCTCGACCTGCCTGCCGTTCGCGTTGTGGGGGCGGTCTTTATAGAGGGACTGGCGCCGGTGGTGGCGTCCTTCGCAAGTCTCGCCGTCGCCTGGCTATTTGTCGCAATCGGAATGAGGAGAGGCTGACGGCGGAATTCGGTCGCGCCTGGTCGCCAAGAAGCGTGGCGTCAAATTGGGTGGAGAGACGTGCGGTAAGTGCCACCTGTGTTTCTCACGGGAGCCAATCCGAGCCCGGTGAGCGCACCCGGCTTCGCGCCGCAAACACTGGAACCTGACGAGCCGACCTCTACCCGCTACCAAGTCACGCGGACCGGATAGGGCTCGAAGGCGCGGTCTGACGTGACGATCACAAGGCCACCCATGAGCGCCTGAGCGATCAGCATGCGGTCGAATGGATCTTTGTGGAAAAGTTGGAGCTTCTCGGCGGCGAGCGCGTCCGCTTCTGTGAGTGAAAGACTTTCGATTCCTGAGTCCGTACGAACCGCCGGAATCAGGGTCGAGGGGTGCGAGGGCAGGGAGATCCGTCCCTGTGCGTACTTGCGGGCGATCTCCCAGACGGACACCGCGCTGAGGTAAACCTCGTTTGCGCGGTCTAGAATCTGGGCTCGCGCAGTTGGAGACAGGTGAGGCGAATCCGCCTGAAACCAGAGGAAGGCGCAAGTATCGAGAAGCAGTCTCATGCCCGACGCGGCTGGGGGAAGACCGGCGCACGGTCAAACTCAGCAAGCTCCTCATCAGTCATGGCCGCGAAGGTCTCGGGCTCCCAGTGTACTTGGCCCTTCAGCAGTCCAGCAACCCGGGCCCGGCGCACCCCCGCAGTCTCAACTGCGCGGAGTTCGGCCACTGGCTGATTGTGGCGGCACACGATGATCACGTCACCTTGTACGACCTTGTCAATGTAACGCGAGAGGTGGGTCTTGGCCTCCTGAATGTTGACTTTTGTCATATCTTGATTCCAATCTTAACACGAATCTGACCAGAAGCTGGTCAGAAATTAAACCTGAAAACAGACTTATCGGCCGATCTGAGCCAGATCTCGTGGTCGGATATCCGCGAACGTATGAATCTGTTGGCAGGCCAATGACTTGCGGCCACTACACGGTTCGTCAAATCCGCGAGGAGGACAGAGCGCTCCGTCCCTTCGCCCGAGAGACCGCCGCCAAAGCACCGCCCCCCCCACGCGGCACGCCCGCCCAAGCCCTTCCAGCCCGCCGTTGGCGTCCAAACCCCATCCTTTCAATCACCTGCCAAACGAAATCCCTTTTTCAATTCGCTAATAACATCTTTGTCTCTTGACATCCGGTAACCAGCCATGATACTCTCCCAAACAGAAAGGACCAGTGTGTCTTGCCTCCACAAAAGAGGCGAGACACCCTGGTCCTTTTCATTTTTCGGAAAGGAAATTCTCAAAAATGCCAAATCAATCCGGACCCACGTCCCCCGAAGGAAAGGCGAAATCCTCGCGAAACGCCGTGCGCCACGGCCTCAACAACCTCCAGCCCGTCGTCACCGAAGCCAGCCGGCCCGAATACGACGCGCTCGTCCACAACCTCTTCCTCCTGCTCAAGCCCGACGGCTTCCTCCAGGAACTCACCTTCCAGCGCCTGGTCAACGCTGCCTGGAATATGCAACGATGCCTGAAGCTCGAAAACGAGCTCCGCGAATACCTCGAAGACGACGAACCGCTCGGCAATCCCGAAACGATCAAACAGGCCGAACTCTACCAGCGCTATTACCTTCGCTTCGAAGGGTCCTACCGCGCCAACCTGCGCGAACTGGAACGCCTCCAACGCCTCCAAATGCTCCAGGACATCCAGTCCGGCGAACAGAAACCCTTCAGCGCGCTCCACGATGTCGAGCTTTATCAACGCGTTGCGAAACGAAATGGCCGCCCGGCGGAACCCGCCCCGAAACCGGCGGAAAACCAGCAACCCCTGTCAAATCAACAGGGTGCGAAACGAAATCCAGCCCCCTACCCGGAAGCGCACAGGGCCGCGCAGCAGGCTCCGTTCTGCGCGCGTTCTTCCAAAGTCGGCCGTAACTCCCCCTGCCCCTGCGGCTCGGGCAAGAAATACAAGCGTTGCTGCGGCGTCAACGCGCCCCCCATCCTCTACGCCGCCTAAGGAAATCAACCACTTGCGAAACGAAATCATAGTTCAGTTCGCGCACCGCCGTTCGCCATCGCCTCAGTCCCCTCCTGCGCTGAATCACTGGAGGTGTTTCGCGAACCAGTCCAGGTGCTCCTGCATCACCTGCAACTGGAACTTCGGTTCCGTGATACCGTGCCCCTGCCGCGGGAACACCACCATGCGCGTCGGCACGTTCTGGCGCTTGAGGGCGCGGTAATACTCGTATCCCTGGGTGATGGGGACGCGATTGTCGCTTTCCCCGTGGAGGATCAGCGTAGGCGTCTTGACGCGCTGGACGAAATTGATGGGCGAGGACTTCGCGTAGACGGCCGGAAGCTGCCAGGGCGGTCCGCCGAAGTAGTCCTCGTAGACGGAAGGGATGTCCTGCGTGCCGTACATCGAGACGTGATTGGTGATGGCCGCGCCCATCGCGGCCGCCTTGAACCGTGTGGTTTGCGTCACTGCCCAGGCCGTCATGTAGCCGCCATAGGACCAGCCCGCGATGGCGAGCCGCTTTGGATCGGCCAGTCCCAGCGTCTGGATGCAATGGTCTACGCCGGCCTGGAGATCGAGAAAGTCGAGACCGCCCCAGTCCTGGACCACGCGCTGCCGGAAGCGGGTTCCGTAGGCCGTCGAGCCGCGGGGATTGGCGCGCAGCACGGCCCAGCCCTTCGCCGAGAAGGCGGCCAGCGGGTAAAGGCCCGGCACGCCGAGGAAAGTCTCCGAAAAAACGCCGGAGGGTCCGCCATGAACGTAAAGGATCAGGGGGATGCGTTCCCCGAGCCGGTGATCGGCGGGGTAGGTGAGCAGGCCTTCGATATCGAGCCCGTCCTTGCCTTTCCAACGGATCAACTCGGTCTTGCCGATGGGAGGAATCGCGACTTCCGAGTTGGCGGCGCTCACTCGTACAGGTTGCGCTGAATTGGCGGCGAGAACGTACGCTTCCGGTGCTTCCGTGGGCGACTGCCGGACAAAGCCGAAGTGCGTGGCGGCGGTATTGGCGCGCACGGAGCCGATGGTTCCTCCGGCGGGCGCGAAGACGGATTCCACCGGACCATCGACGGGCAACCGGAAAATCGCGGCGCGCGTGCCTTGGGCTTCGCTGTAGAGGATAAACCGGGAGTCGCCGCTCCAGCCGATCACGGAGGGTTGTTCGTTGGCGGTCGCGGGCAGTTCGCGAAGGGCCCCGGAATCGCGGGTGACGACGACGAGGCGCTGGCCGTCGAGCAGGCGCGCTTTCGGGGCGGACCGTTCGATCAGCAGATGGCGGCCGTCGGGAGAATAGCGGGGTCCGGTCTCCGTGGCGGAGGAGACGGCCACTTCGCGAACGCTGCCGGTGGCGACATCGACTTCGGCGATATCGGCATGGCGCGCTTCGTCCACTTCGGGCCGCGCGCGGCGTTCGAAGGCGATGTGCCGGGAGTCGGGCGACCAGTCGAACGCGCCGACATGGTGGGGTGCTTTGACGAGGCGGCTGGGTTCGACCGGCTGGGTACCGTTGAGGCCGGCGATCCAGAGGAAGTGGTTGCGCGGGGTGTCGTCAATCACCCTAAAGTCGCTTTTCTCTTTGCGGCGCTGCTCGAGATCCTTGTCCTCTTCCGGAGCGGTGAAAGCCACTCGACGGCCATCGGGTGAGACCAGAAAGGCGCTGATGTCCGCTTTCACCGCGGTCAGTTTCTCGGCTTCGCCCCCGGCGAGGGGAATCCGGTAGAGGTTGCGTTTGCCGTCGCGCGTCGACAGGAAGTAGACAAATTGAGAATCGGGCGAGAATTGTGGCGCCGTGCACGACTTGTCGCCCCGGGTGAGTTGCAGTCGCCCGGCGCCGCCCGCCCCGGCGAGAAAGATGTGCGTCAGGTACTCGCTCTTCTCTTTGTCGAGGACGGCCGCGGATTCGGTCCAAAGCACATGAGCGCCGTCTGGCGCGGGCGTGACGTCGGAGACGGAACGGAAACGGAACGTGTAGTCCGGGGACCATTCCGGGACATCGGCGGCCTGAACCAAGGACACGGCGAGGAGAACCGCGAGACGCATTCCCCTAGTTATCGCAGATCGGGCGGTGAGTTGGCAGATGTCGCGCATGCCCTCGCACGCTCACACCTCCAGGCGGACGAGCGCGGGGTATCCTGTGGTCAGATGGCGATCTTGCGGCGGCTGCCAGTGGATGAAGCCCTCGTGGATGAGTTCTGCCGCCGGTGGAAGATCGTCAAACTCGAGTTGTTCGGATCGATGCTTGCGGAGCCGTCTCAGCTTTGCCCCCGGCGCCAAGTGGGGTCTGTTCGAGCATGAGCACATGGAGAGAGAACTCGCCGCGCTGCTCGGACGGCCGGTGGATCTCGTCAGCCGGCGTGCCATCGAGTCGAGTGAGAACGCACTACGGCGAAGCGCCATCCTCACCAGTGCTGTGCCACAGCCGCCCCGCCGCCCACAGGTCGGCTGCCACTACCAGTTTTGAAGCTTACCGGAAACCAATGGACTCCAAGGCGAGTTGCTGCTCGCCGCCCGGTTGCAGTTCAACCGTGACCGTCGGCGGTAGGGACCAGGGAAGCGGCCACGACGTCGCGTAGGATCTGTCGGGCTCGCAGGGGAACGCGCCGAGCCACCGCTGGTTGAGCAACACGTGGATTTCCTTGGGCGCGGCCTTGGGGAGCGACCGCCAACTCAGGTGGAAACGTTGCGCGCCGGGTGGTTTGGCGAGCCGCACGACGGCGGAATCGCCCATCGGGCGAGCCCCACCGTTGAGAGGAAGAAAGCCGCGATCCAATTGCCACACCGCGTCGCGGTCGGTCATCTTCAGAAACGGCTGAAGGGTTGTTGTGTAGGGTGAGACGAGCAACTGGCGCGTCGCGCGGTCCCAGGACAGCACAGCCGTGTCGGAGGACTGCCAGCCATCGGCGATGTCCAGCGAGCGCGTGCTGAGGCTGGGTGGAAATCCCGCGTGGCGGAGCGAAGCTTCCACACCCCACGATTCGAACCGCCGCGGGTCCCCATCCCGCAGGAACGTTGTTGTCGATGACGGTTTCTGCGCCATCACTTGGTTGAAGTAGGCGCGGTTCTCCTGCGCGATTTCCAGTTCCCCCCGGCGATAGTCGCGGAGTTCCAGGTAGCTGAACGTGAACCAGACCGCGAGCAGCGGCAGATAGAAGGCGCGCGGCAGCCGCGCCAGGACTGCTCCCATCACCGCGGCCACTCCCAGCATCGGCACGTAGAGATAGACGGTAAACAGGCGGGTGGGTAGCACTAAGAGCGGTGCCAGCGTCGCCGGCAGGGCCAGTGGAAACCACAAGCGGACAGCCGGGGCGGCGAGCACGGGCGCGAGCCAGGGTGCGTAGAACGGAATGGTTTGGCGGAGAGCCTCCCACGAGAGTGACAGGCGGTACGCGGCCTTTTGCCGGACTCCAAAGAGGACGCCGTGCACCCCCACCGCCGCACAGGCAACGGCGAATGGCAGAAGCCACCAGGAGGGGCGAATGGCGGCGAGAGCCAGCGGCAGGAGCACCGCGATTTCCTTGGACTT
>JAEUQD010000643.1 GCA_016789925.1 Bryobacterales bacterium
GATGCCATCGCCCGATCCAGCGGGGACGAACACACGATCCGGGACCCGGCGAAGCTGGTCGAAAATCTCAAACGCGATCGTCTTAAACCCTTCGATCCCGTAGGGATTCGAAAACCCGCCTAACGGGCAAACGATGCTCGCCGGAAACACGCCGCCGCGCTCCACCAACTGCCGGACCAGAGCGTTCGCGTCGCCCCCGCGAAAAACGCGCGACCCGTAGCGAGCCATCAACGCCAGTTGCAGCTCCGGCGCGCCCGGATTACAGAAGATTGTACAGCCTAATCCCGCCGCCGCTGAATACGCCGAGACCGAGTTGCCATGATTGCCCGTTGAAATCGCGACTGTCTGTTTGAATCCGAAATGCCGCGCCACGGAAATGGAAGCCGTCCCTGGCCGGTCTTTCCACGACCACGTAGGGTTGACGGTCTCGTTCTTCAGCCACAACCCGCGCAACGGCGCCAGCGGCGTTCCACCTTCCTCCAGCGACACGGGCGTTACCGGCGGCAACAGCCCCTTATACTTCCAGAGTCCCGGCTGTGCCGGAGAACGGAAGTCTTCTACCGTTGTCCGGTAGCGCATCACCATCGCCGCTTTGCGATTCTGTTTCGCGCAAGCGGGACACCCAAAGAACACCGGCGCAAAGTCCTGCTGCGCCCCACAAACAAGACACTCCAGATACGTTTCAGACATGTTCACCCACCAGCACGGCCCAGTTGCCCGGGCGAATGTAAGCTTTGTTTCTCAACGCCAGCACCCTGCCGTCGCAAGCCGCGCCGAAACGTTGCAGTACGTCGCCGCGATGGCTCCGGATCTCCGCCAGCGGCCGCCCGGCGCGCACATCCTGCCCCAGTTGCACCAGCCCACGGAAGACGCCTTCAACCTCCGACAACTGCCAGTCCCCGCGATACGTAGCCGTCTCCTTCTCAAGAACGTATTCGGCCGGCACCATCTCCCAGTGCGCCAGGCACGACAGTATGCCGCGCACGTAATCCGATGCGCCCCTGAGCGACAATTCGCCGCCCCCCAGGTACTCGCACCCAATCGCCGTCTTCCCCAACTTCGTTAACTCACACGACAACACTCCATCAGTCTCCGGCAACTGCCAGAGCACAGGCAACCCGAAATGCCGCGCTGCTTCCCTCGAAGCCTCCGTGTAGAACCCGGCCAGCGGAACAAACCGGTATTCCACGCCGCCCGAATGCAGGTCGATCAGATAGTCGCATTCGCGCGCGATCGCGAAAATCTCCGCCGCCAGCCGTTCCGTCGGCGACCCCTCCGGATTCCCCGGAAACGTACGCGCCAGGTTCAACCCATCGTCCGGAGAGCAACGCGTGCCGGCGCGCCATGCCATTTCGCTGGCGACCGGAATCGCCGTCACTGTCCCTTGCAAAGGCAGCTTTGGAACCTGCGCCATCAAATCGGCAATCGCTGCCGGACCCTCGTATTCATCGCCGTGAATTCCGCCTGTGACCAGAACATGAGGGCCCGCGGAAACACCGCCAAACCGCAGCACATCAAGCAAGCGAAACCTCCTGCCCGCTCCGTAGTGACTCCAGGGCCGCGATGGCCACGCGCTCGGTAAGCAGCGCATCTTCCGGCGGAGCCAGCACAGGTGTCCCCTCCTCAATCGAGCGCAGGAAATACTCAAACTGCCGCTTCAAACAACCTTCACCCAGAATCACACTATCGATTTTCCGGTAGCCTTCCTCCGTTCGCAGTGCCGCCGGACGGTCCGTCAGATCGATTTCGAAATACCCTTCCGACCCTTGCAGCAGCATTCGCGACCGCGCGCACTGGTTGAGCGGGAATCCTTCATCCTTCAACCATGCAATGTGGTCCACGGCGAGGCTGCCGTCGGCAAACGTCAATGTCGTGGTCACCGAGTGCGGAATCGCGGAGTCCGAATACACCTGAACGCCCCGCGCCAGCACTTTCACCGGACACTGTTGCTTCAACCACAAGATCAAATCGAGATTATGCACTGCCGTATCCAGCACACCTAGCTCCCACTGTGGATTCGACGCCCAATAAGGCGCGACACGCGACGTGTGAATCGCACGTAAGTCGCCCAACTTCCCTTCCCTTACCGCGCGGCGCGCTTCCATGTAATTGACGTTGAACCGCTCGCAGAACCCGGCCTGCACAACCCGGTCTGGGCACGCCCTCGCTGCCGCTACGATCCGCTCCGCGTCGGCCAACGTGCCCGCCAGAGGCTTCTCGACAAACACGTGCTTACCCGCCGCCAGCGCCTGTTCCACCAGCAGCGCATGCGAATCGGTGGGCGTCGCAATCACTACTGCGTCCACCGCCGAGTCGTTCATTACAGCCTCAGCCGAAACATAGTCCGACGGATGCGCCGGGTCGTAGACTCCCGACACGCGACAACCGCGCAACAGGCGCAAGTTCTCCCCATGGACCCTGCCAATGTTGCCGTAGCCAAGAATTGCCAGTGTAGTCATGTCAGTCTTGCCAGATAGGGCTGAAACGCGCGCCGGAAAATCAACGCCAATACGGCCGCCGCACCCAAACAAATCAGCGCCGCCATGTTGCGCCCGATGTAGGCGGCCGACAGCCCGACAATCGCGGCCATCACCGCGCCAGCGCCGGCCAGCGCGATAGGGATGCCGCGCGCAATGCTCGCAAAGTCCCGTGACCAAGGCCACAACCCCGGCGGGTTCACCCTTGCGTGGAATCGCCGCAGCAACTCCTCCGGCTCCGGCGGCGTCGCCAGCGAAACAAGAACCCACAACCCCGTTGTCGCCCCGGAGGCGACCGCCAGCCGCGTCCACCAAGGGAGTTCCGGCGCGAGCAGGCGGATGGCGATATAGATCGCCGCCCCGCCCGCCGATGCCGCCAGCCGCGCCCAACCGTTAAACCGCCACCACCACCATTGCGCCCAATTCGCCGTCATTTCCGCCGCGCTCAACCCCACCATGAAAATCGCCACATCGAACAGGAACGCCACGCGGTACACCACCAGCAGCGCCAATGCCAGGATCACGAAGATCGACGCGCGCCCAGCCAGAAAATAGTGGCGGTCCGACGCGTTCCGGACCAGGTACCGCCGGTACACATCGTTCAACAACACCTGCGACCCGAAGTTCAGGTTATCGCCGATCACGGCAATCACGCCGCCCAGCATCGCTACAAACACCAGCCCCAACAAACCCGGTCCCAGAAACTGCGTCATCAGTAGGCCGTAGGCCAGTTCGCGATCCATCGCCCCATTGCGCAATTCCGGCCAGAACAGCGGCGCGGCCAGGCAAGGTGCACTCACGAGAAACACCAGCAGAAACAGCGTCACCTCCGCGACAATGTACATCTTGCA
This sequence comes from Bryobacterales bacterium, assembly GCA_016789925.1. Classification (GTDB taxonomy): domain Bacteria; phylum Acidobacteriota; class Terriglobia; order Bryobacterales; family Bryobacteraceae; genus JADLDI01. The sequence continues at coordinate 3,329 of JAEUQD010000643.1, forward strand.
GGCTTCCGCCGGCGACCGTGACGACAGAATCCGCTGTCCCTCCACGGCCCCGCCCATCGGCGCGGCATCGCCGCCATAGCCGACACTGGTTCCGATCAGCCACGCCACACAAGCCACTGCCGGAAACGTCACATCGTCGCCCGGCGGGAACAGGGATGTCGCTTGCAAGGGCAACCGTGCGCCCAGCGCCGACGGTCCCCCGGCAGCCACCAGCGCTTTCACCGCGAGAACCGCCGCCCCCACGATCATCACCGCCACTTGCAGCAGGTTGCTGATCACTACTCCGCGATAACCCGCCAGGTACACATACCCCACTGCCAGCGGAATCACCGCCAGCAACGTCTCCGTCTTGCCCCAGCCAAGAATCGGGTCAGCCAGTTTCACCAGCGCCAGCAGCGAAATGCCCGTCCAGGCCACCATCGCGATCAGCGACGTGCGTAGCGCAAACCACAGCCGCAACAGCGCCGCCGGCGTCCCTGTAAACCGCAGTTCATAAAACTCCAGTGTCGTGAACGTGTTCAGCCGCTTCCAGAACACGGCGAAAAGCACCGCGCCAAAGAACAGCGCGATTCCAAACCGGCTCAGGTAGAACCAGCAGACATAAGCGCCCGTGATCGCCGCCAGCCCGCCGTAAGCAACCGCCGAGTCCGCCGACATCATCGACGCCGCATACGAGATGCCCGTCATCCAGCCGGGCATGCTGCGTCCGCCCAGAAAGTAATTCTCCAGGTTTCTCGACGCGTACCGCCGTGTCCGCAGTGCAATGTAAAGGATGGCCGAAAGATACGCGCCGATAATGGCGAGGTCCAGCGCCGAGAGCTTCACAGGTTCGGGTTCTGATAGTTGAAGTCGCGCTCGGGCTGCACCTTCATTTCCCGGAACAGCCGGCAGAACTTGATCAGGTTCTCAATCGAACACTCCGCGAACTCCCTGCCCTTCTCTGGCGTCGCGAGGTTCGGATCGCCCTCCACGCCCGATTCGGAAATCCGGCTCCACCGGTTCACAAAGTGCATCGGGCCCGACCCGAACAAATCGTCGAAGAGAAATTCGTTGATCGTCGACGGCGCTTCCCGCGTTCCGATTTCGTGGTGCTTCACTAACTCCGGTTGAAGGTGCATATACATCGCGGTTTCAAACTCGCAGGCATGCGCCATGCCGCCCGGAAACTTCGACTCGCGCAAACGGTCCACCGCGGGCTTCGCCAGCCACCAGTGCGCCGCCGCCGTGCAAAACGCTTTGGTCGTGTTCACAATGCGCCGCGCCACAAGGTTACAGAGCATCTGGTTCGACCCGTGCCCGTTGATCAGCACAATCCGGTCGAACCCCTGCCGCACGAACGAATGCGCCACGTCATAGACGTAATCCATGAACACCGTCTCGCGCACGGTAATGGTGCCCGGAAAACCCATGTTGTGCTCGTTGAAGCCGTAGTGAATCATCGGCGCGGTGAGGATCAACCCGTCAGAGCGCCGTGCCGCCTCCTCCGTCACATGCTCCACCAGGACGTTATCCACATCGATAGGCAGGTGCGGTCCGTGCTGTTCAATCGCCGCCACGCCGATCACGATCACCGCGCCCTGCTCGGCGCGCTCCCGCACTTCCGGCCACGTCAATGTTCGATACAGGTGTTTCATGCTTGCGCGATGTCCTTTTGCACATTGTCGATTGCCCGCAAGATAAATCGCAGCCGGTTCTTCTCCGGAATGTCGGGCAGGATTTTTTCAAACTGCTTGCGCGCCTTCTCCAAATCCTGGCCATACTGGGCACGCTGTTCCGGATTCAATCGCCGCGTCAAATACACGGCCGGACCCGGCTTGTTGCTCACCAGCGGTTCCATCGAAATCGTCCCACAAAACTTCGGAATATGCCGGACATACGCGTCCTCGGCTGCCAGGAAAGCCTCCGCCAGCGCATCTCGATGATCCGCCTTGGAAACACGGTAGATCCGCTCGATCGACGTTTGCAGGTGCTTACGCCAAGGCGTCCCCGGATCGGCCAGCACCTTCGCCGCCACCCACGTCGAAATCTCATCGCCGGGATTGGCCAGGATGTGATAGAACCACTCGCAAGCCCGCCCACCCTCGGCATGCAACTCCGTCAAATGGTCGCCCACCGACCGGATGGTGGGCAGAAACCAGCGGTCCCGCGCCCAGTGCTGCGGAGGCTCTACCTGCGGTCCCCCCAGCGTTCCGAACGAGCATTGCAGCGATTCAATCACTCTCCGCCGCAGCGCCGCATCGTTCTGCCGCGACGAATCCCGCACATCAATCAAATAGTCGATGTGCTTACTTAACTCGACGATGTGCGGCAAACTCGACGGATCGTGAAAACGCATCCCCCAACCCGACACCGCCACCAGCTTGCGCGGATACTTCGAGTGAATGTACTCGGCACAGCGAATGTTCAATCGCGCATGATACTCCGTCTCGGTGAACCGCTTGCACTTGTCGCATGGGCAGCGTCCCTGATCGGCCGATTGCATCGAAACGCCGTCGATCGGAAACCGCGTGAAGACGTAGTCGATCACCTTGCGCATCCACTCCCACGACGCGTCTTCACTCCCGCACATCGCGCTCTTGTTGCCCTTCATCAGGTGCGGATTCGCCTTCAGGATCTGGTCGAATCCCCACGAATAGATCCCCAGGCCCGACACCACCCGAATCCCTTGATCGTGCGCCTCGTCAATCAGTTTCGCGACAAGTTTGCCCCGCTCGGGCGTCACTGACGACTGGATGTCCAGCGGCCACGACCGTGAAACGTAGAGCCCCCACACGCACAGCTCTTTCAACTGCCATTCCTTCATCAGCCGGAAAGTATCCCGGTAGTCCTTCAGCAGCGCTGCGTCCAATCGCATCGAGGGCCAATCGGCATTCGTGTCCGGCTGGGTGGCCAGATCGGTGATCCATCCCAGGTAACCCCGGTAGCGGTAAGGCTCTGCTCCCGTGGCAGGCAGCGCCATCGAAGCAGCAAGTAATTCCCGTCGAGTCATCCAAGGTTCGCTCTCTTTCGCCAATAGTAATAAACCGGCACTCCGGAAAGCAGTAGCAGTCCGCCCACAATCGAGGACTGCGGCCGGCTCACCAGTGTAGTGGCGACAAACCACGCGGCGAACACCACAAACAGGAAGGGCGCAACCGGGTAGCCCCACATGCGGTACGGCCGCGGCATCTCTGGCTTCTTCCGCCGCAGCACCGGCACCGCCAGCACGGTGGCCCCATGAAACATCCACGACACAAACAATACGTAGGCGATCAGGTGCTCATATGAGCCGGAAGATGCCAGCACTGACGTCCACACGCCCTGCACCAGAATCGAAAATGCCGGGGTCCGGTACCGGGGATGTACTTCGCCAAACCGCTCAAAGAACAACCGGTCGCGGGCCTGGGCGAAGTAAATCCGCGGAGCCGTCAGGATCGATCCGTTGGCAGCTCCAATCGTCGACAAGACGATCGTCAGCGTGACAAACGACGCGCCCCACGTCCCGATGGTCACCGTTGCCGTGTCCGCTGCCACGCGCGCCGAGCCCACCAGGTCCGCCATTGGCAACACGTGCAGGTAGGCGAGATTCGCCAGCAGGTAAACCACAATCGAAATCGACAACCCCAGCACCAGCGCCAGAGGCAGGTTCCTTTTTGGGTTGATTACCTCGCCGCCCACGAACGCGATCACGTGCCAGCCGTCGTAGGCCACAAACGCCGCCAGAAACGCGATCCCCACGGAAGTCGCCGGTAACGCCGCGGGCAATGCGGTGTTGATGTTCGTCCCGCCCTCATGAAACAAAGCCGAAACAATCAGCAGCCCGAGCCCGCTCAATTTCAGCGCGGTGAAAAGGACCTGCACCCGTGCGCCCAGCTTAACGCCGACATAGTTAACCGCCGTCAGCGAGAGAATTAGTGTGATCGCGGTTACGGCAGGTGGCAGCCAGGGGACGAAGTGGCGCACATAGAGTCCGCATCCGGTGGCCACCGCGGCAATCGATCCGGACTGAATAATCGTAAAGAACGACCAGCCCGCCAGGAACGCCGGCAACGGACCGTACGCTTCCCTCAGGTACACATACTGGCCGCCCGACTGCGGCAGCATTGCCCCGAGCTCCGCGTAAGCAAAAGCCCCTAACAACGAAACCGCGCCCGCCAACGCCCAAATGAGCATAATGGCGGACGCGGAAGGAACCTCGCGGGCGAGCGCGGCCGGAACCAGGAAAATTCCTACTCCGATAATCGTGCCCGCCACGATAGTAGTGGCGTCCAGCAGTGTGAGCCTGCGCGGAAGCTCGTTCACCCTGTTTAGAAGTACAACTTCAGGCCGAACTGTCCGATGCGCGGCGCCTTTGCCGAGAAGACGCGGCCGCCCTGCGTCGTAAGTTCGATATTGCTGTTCGGGTTGTTCAACTGGGTGTGGTTGAACGCGTTGAACGCCTCAGCCCGGAACTGCAATTGAATCGACTCGGTGAACTGGAAATTCTTGAAAATCGCCAGATCCCAGTTGTTGATCCCAGGTCCGCGGATGATGTTGCGCCCCGCGTTACCCGGAACACCCGGCGTCGGCATGCGGAACGCGTTGATGTCGAAACAACGCTCGGGCCGGCAATAATCAACCCTTGGGTCGCCCACAACATCCGGCCTCCGCGCGTACGCGAACGCGATGTTGTGCGGATCGGAGTTGATCCCCGGAGTGAACGGGAAGCCCTGCTGCATCGTCACGATGCCCTGCAATTGCCAGCCGCCCAGAATCATCTCGCCCGCCGCCGGCATGCTGCTCAGGAACGTCTTGCCCTTACCGAACGGAAGCTCCACGCCGAAGCTGGCGATAAAGCGCTGCCCGATATCGAAGTTCGAGCGTCCCCGCATCGAGCGCAGGTTGAACGGATTGTCCGGGGCGTCGCCGCCGCCCTGGTCGTTCGACGAACCGTCAATCGCCTTCGAGAACGAATAGCCGATCAGAAAACTGTACCCTTTCGAGTACCGCTTCTCCATCTTGATTTCCAGGCCGTTGTAGTTCGAGTTCTCACGGTTGTCATAGTAAGAACCCGTTCCGAAGGCCGGGTTCGGCCGGCGGTTCTGGAATGCGCGTGTATCGGTGAGATCGATCCGCGGCAGATTTTGTGGCAGCGAGCGCTCCAGATAAGTCCCCTTGTTGCCGACATAGGCGACTTCCAACGACAGGTCCTGCATCAATTCGCGTTGAACGGCGAAGTTCCATTGGTACATCGTCGGCGTCTTCACGCGCGGATTCATCGCGAAGGTGAGTGGCGTGGTGAAGTTGGCGTTTTGTGAAAACGGCTCGAAGAAGCTGCGCACGTCCAGCGTGGGCCGTCCGCTGACCACCGGCTGTTGCTTGGACTCGTCTACGATAAACGGCACGTTGATAATCGGCGCGCTCACCGTGTTGTTGCCGTTGGTCAGCAGGTAGAAGATGCCGCCGCCGGTCCGAATCACCGTCTTGTTATCGCCAAATGGACGCCATGCTAACCCGAACCGCGGCGCGAAGTCGTTCCAGCGGTTGTAGAAGAGCTTGTTCGGCAGCCCCTTGTCGGTGGCCAGGTCGATCTGGCTCTGAAACCGGGGATACGCGAACCGGGCCACCTGCTGCGACACCGTGTTCACCTGGCCCTTATAGGTCGATACCAACCACCGCCATGTGCTGAAGTCGAAAAACGCGGATTGGCCCAGCATTGCCGTCGGCGTCGGATTCATTTCATACCGGAAACCGAGGTTCAACGTCAGGTTGCGGCTTACCTTCCAGTCGTCCTGCACGTACAGGTGATAGCGCTTCTCATACAGACCGAACAGGTTTCGCGGAAAGCTGCGGTTGCCCGATGTGGGATAGCCCGTAAGAAAATCGCCGAATGCCTGCCCGGTGTAGTTCGGCGTGAACGAGAAGCTGCCGCGCGAGTTCGCCGAATTCGTCGACGTCAGCCGGTAATCGCGCAAATCGCCGCCGAACTTGAACGTATGCGACCCGCGAATCCACGAGAAGTTATTGATTATCTCGTACATGTTGGTCGGGTTCACCAGCGGCTGGAACGCATTGCCCGGCATGCCGGCGAATCCGGAAACCGATAGTTGCGGAAAAGCCGGAAAGTTCTGGCTCGTCTCTTCAAATCCGCGAATGCCCGACTGCAATGTGTGATTCGTACCCAGCCCCTGGTTGAGGTTCGCATTATGCATGCGCGTGAAACCCAGGCGCAGTTCGTTCAGTTTGGTGGGCGAAAAAACGTGCGTTTCGGAAACCACGACGTTCTGCACTCGCTGGCGTTGATTGGTTCCGCCTGCCACCGGATAGATGCCGGGGTTGAAAGCGTCCAGATGGTTGATCGTGTACCGCGCCGACAGCGTATCGTTCGCCGAGAACACATGATCCCACCTCGTATTGCCCTGGTTCTGGGTGTTGCTGAACGGCGCGGCATATACGAAGGTTCCCGTAGCTGTGTTCTGCTGCGGAATAAACTGCAGGAAATACGAAGTCGCCGGGTTGATTCGAGACGTTGGGATGATGTTTCCAGCGAACGGATCGCCGGTCAGCGGATCGCGCACCGGAGTCGCCACCGACGAAAAATCGCCGCGCCGGAAGGCATCTGAAGGAACGAGGTTGTTCAACGTCAGCCCCTGACGGATGCGAGTCCCTTCATAGTTCACGAAGAAGAAATCGCGGTCGCGAATCACCGGGCCACCCAGCGCGAAACCAAACTGATTCTGCCGGTAAGGCGCTTTGCGCGGAATGAAGAAGTTCCGCGCATCCAACTTGTCGTTGCGGAGAAATTCGTAGACGGATCCGTGAAACTGGTTCGTCCCCGACTTGATCGTGGCGTTCAACACAGCGTTGCCGCGCCCGTATTCCGCCGCGAACGAATTCGCCTGGACCTTGAACTCCTGAATCGCGTCCACCGAAGGCCGCAGCGCGACACCGTCGAACAATTGCTCGTTGATACTCACGCCGTCCAGCAGAAACTCCGTTTTCGACGCACGGCCGCCGCTCACAGTCACCGTCGTAGCGCCCACCGTACCGCCCGTGCTCGTAATCGCATTCGGCAACAGACTCGCTAGTTGCGTGAAGTTGCGCCCGTTCAGCGGCAGGTCCACGATCTTTTTGTTCCCGATCACCTGCCCAATCGATCCCGTCTCCGTATTCACAATCGGCGCGGCTGCTTCGATGGTCACCTTCTCGGCCACGGCGCCCACCTTCATCACGATGTCGAAACGCGCCCGCTGGTCCACTTGCAGCACAATGCCGGTTTGCTCTTGCGTTTGAAAGCCGTCCTTGCTCACCGTCAACGTGTAGCTGCCCGTGATCCGCAAGAGTGGAATCTCATAGTCGCCGGTCTCCGTGGTCACCGTCGACCGTTCAATGCCGGTCGCGCTGTTGCGGGCCGCAACCACTGCTCCTCCAACCACCGCGCCGGTGGGATCCGTAACCCGGCCTACTATTGTGGCCGTGGGCTGCGCAAACGCGACAGCCGACAGCATGAGCAGCATCAGACTTCGTGCAGCGAATGACATCAATTGACCTCCAGACAATTCAACAACGCACAGCCCCGAAGAATTAACGCAGTCTAATATGCTGGACGGCAGCACGGGCGGCCAATACAATCTTTCGCGTTGCGAGACCCAGGGCTTACCCAGTTTATAGAACCGGTATTGTTACAAGTCAAGAACAATTGCCTGCCAAGCCCGAATGGACGTTCAGCCTGCTGAACGCTGATTACGACATAATCTCTCTAATCGCCTGGCCGTGATCGATTTCCAAACGTTGTTGCCCCGGCACATCGAGCCGCTTCGGGTCCAATCCGAGCAAGTGAAGTACCGTCGCATGGATATCGGTCACGTAGTGCCTGTTCTCCACCGCGTGGAAGCCCAGCTCATCGGTTGCGCCGTGAATCAATCCAGGCTTCAGCCCCGCGCCCGCCATCCAAATCGTGAAGCCATACGGGTGATGATCGCGCCCGCCCTTTGCCCCTTCCACCCCCGGCGTCCGGCCGAATTCCGTTCCCCAGACCACGATCGTTTCGTCCAGCAAACCGCGTTGCTTCAGGTCTTTGATCAATCCCGCAATCGGTTGATCCACCTGCCCGCACAACCGGGAATGGTTCTTCTGCAACTCCGAATGCGCGTCCCATTCCGACGCCTGCCCACCGCCGTGATACACCTGCACAAATCGCACGCCCCGCTCCACCATCCGCCGTGCCGCCAGGCACCGCTCCCCAAACGAGCGCGTCGCCTCCTGGTCCATGCCATAGAGCCTTCGCACATGCTCCGGCTCATCCTGAAACCGGAACACGTCCGGAACCGCCGTCTGCATCCGGAACGCCAGTTCGTACGACTTGATGCGCGCCGTCAGCCCCGGATCCTCCGGATAGCGCACCTGGGCCATCTGGCCCAGCTTCTTGATGAAGTCGAATTCACGCCGCTGGTCCTCGGCAGATACGCCCGCCGGCGGCGCGGCGAACGGCAATGGATTCGACGGGTCCAGCGACATTTCCACTCCGGAATGTTCCGGCCCCAGATACGCCGCCCCCGAGCACGTCGACCCTCCGCAGCATGGCCCCACCTGCTCGCCCAGCACCACAAACTGCGGCAGGTTTTCGTTCAACGAACCCAGCCCATAATGAATCCACGACCCGATCGACGGATACAAACCATCCAGAAAATGTCGTCCCGTATGGAACTGATACTGCGCCCCGTGATCGTTGTCCGTCGTCCACACCGACCGGATGAACGTGAGATCGTCCGCCACCGAACCAACATGCGGCCACCAGTCCGTCATCTCGATTCCCATCTGTCCGTACTTCCGGAACGGAACCTGGATGGGCATCAACTCGAGCATCAGCTTCCGCGTCTCCGGCACCGGTTGCCGCACGCCCTTGGCCACGAGCGGACTATCGAGCACGCCCTTGTACGGCGTATCGCCGATCGTCTTGCCCGCATACTTGTTCAAAACCGGCTTCGGGTCGAACGACTCCAGATGGCTGGTTCCACCCTGCATAAACAGCCAGATCACGCTCTTGGCCTTCGGAGCGAAGTGCGGCTTGCCGTCCGGCGGACGCCACCCCGCCGTCTCCGCCCGGCCGTTCATGGCCGCCAGCACAAGGCCCGCAAAGCCCATCCCGCAGTCTTGCAGAAACGCGCGGCGCGGCACTTTGCCGCAAGGTGGTTGAAATGGCTTTCCAGTCATCGGATGGTCACGAACTCGTTGTGATTGAGCAAAGCGTGCACAAAGGTCACGCGAGCCTTCTCCGGCGGAAGGCTCGCAAGAAAACGCCGGCTTTCTTCTACTTCCTCCGCGGTGGGCGGCAGCCCGGTAATCGTCTCAAACGCGGCAGCGACAAAATCGCCGCCCGCTCCTGCTAACCGGTCTGCCAATAATCGCGCCGCATCGTACCCCAGGGAACTGTTGGCCGCCGCCAGGGCCTGCTGGGGCACCACGCTTTCTGTCCGGATGTAGCATTCTGTGGGGTCCGGCTGATCGAACAGCCGCAGGAACTCGGAACGGTTTTCCGGACTGTGCCGCACGTACAGGCTTCGCCGCCGCGTCTTCAATGCGTCCCCTTCGTCGATGTCCGGCCCGCTTTCCGACTCGTCCAGCACGCCAGCCAGGTACAGCACCGAGTCCCGAAGCACCTCAGCTTCCATCCGGCGCGGCGCCATCCGGGTGAAGTGTTCGCTATCGGGTCCGTTCGAGTCCATCCGGTACGCGCTCGACGTCACCAGCAAACGGTGCATGTGCTTCATGCTCCATTTACTCTCCATGAACTCCACCGCCAGCCAGTCCAGCAGCGGTTGATTCACCGGCTTCGCGCCATTTCTGCCGAAATTGGTCACCGTCCGCACAATCGGCTTGCCGAAATGCCGCAGCCAGATGTGATTCATCGCCACGCGCGCCGTGAGCGGATTCTCCGCCGAGGCCAGCCACTGCGCCAGCGCCGTTCGACGCCCGGA
>JAEUQD010000699.1 GCA_016789925.1 Bryobacterales bacterium
GCGTCTCGACTCCGGACATCCCATTCAGTGCTCCGCTGCCGGCACGCGACTGCTGGTGAACGGCATTGAATCGCCGCTCCTCTATGTCCACGACACCCAGATCAATGGCATGGTGCCCTACACCCTCGCCGGACAGCGCCGCGTCCAAGTGCGTGTCGACTGTCATGGCATGCTGTCCGACCCCGTGATGATCGACCTCAACGACACCGCGCCCGTTCTCTTTACGCTGAATGGATCTGGGCGCGGCCAGGGCTCCTTCGTCAACCAAACCGGAACGCCGAACAGCGCGGATTCACCGGCCACTCGCGGCTCGGTTCTCATCCTCTACGGAGCCGGAGGCGGTCTCACCGACATGCCCTCCAATGAACAAACCATGATCCATCCCGACATCCACCCGCTCCGTAGCCCCGTCACCGCTTGGATCGGCGGTGTGCAGGCGGACGTCGAGTTCGCTGGCCAGGCCCCCAACATGGCGCCTGGCATGATGCAGGTCAACGTCCGAATTCCTATCGAAGTGACGCCCGGCAGCGCAGTCTCCGTCGTCCTCCGGATCGGCAACGTGTTCAGCCAGCCGGGAGTTACCGCCGCCATCAGTTAGACACGCAGTACAATGCCCTGTAACCGTGATACAGAAAATTGCTGCGTGCCTCGCTGGCATCGCCTTACTCTCCGCCGCTGAGCGCCCCGGACCCGATTGGGAGAAGGCGGGCAATGCCGCTTGGCAGCCCCGCGACTCCCAGGGTGAACTGGTCTTCAACAACCGCCTGTGGATCTTCGGCGGCTGGTTCCAGTCCTTCGAAGCCCCGCCTCGCGATGTCTGGAGTTCGCCCGACGGTAAGACCTGGACGCTCGTCGCCAAGAACGCCCCCTGGCTCCACAGCGACCTCCCCATGAGCGTCACCTTCAAGAACAGGATGTGGATGATGGGCGGCTGGTACAACGGCCGCCTTCCCGGCCACTCCGCCAGCGCCGCCGTCTGGTCATCCACCAATGGCGTCGACTGGACCAAGGTCACCGAGAACGCCGGCTGGAGCCCGCGCATCGCTTCGGCTATCGTCGAGTTCCGCGGCCGCATGTGGGTTCTCGGCGGCACCGAGAACTACTACTTCGGCGACGACCGCAGCCTCAAGAACGATGTCTGGTCCACCGCCGACGGCCGCACCTGGCGGCAGGAAACCGCCAGTGCCGGCTGGGCTCCGCGAGCCTATCATCAGGCCGTCGTCCACAACGGGCGCATCTGGGTGTTCGGCGGCGGCAACTACGTCCCCAAGTACGAAGGGTTCAACGACGTCTGGTCCTCCGCCGATGGCGTCAACTGGCGGCAGGAAACCGCCAACGCTCCCTGGCATCCTCGGCTCTGGTTTTCCGCCGCCACCTATCGCGGACGCATGTGGGTCTTGGGTGGCTGGTCCAAGGTCCCCGACCAGAACTGGGGCGATGTCTGGTTCTCCGATAACGGCAAGGACTGGACCCAACTGAAATCCAACGTCACCTGGAAGGAGCGCCACGAACACTCCGTGTTCGTCTTCCAGGACAAACTCTGGATCGCCGGCGGCCATGCCAAGCCGCTCAGCAACGAGGTCTGGTCGCTCTTTCTGCCCGGCAACTTCTTCTCCGGAAAATGACGATGCGCCTGGTCATTACCCTTCTCTTGGCGTCCACCGCCTGGGCCGCCGCCCCGGAACACATTACCGTCTGGCGCGACGACACCATGTACTACATCACGCCGTGGCTCGGTCGCCTCAGCAACGGTGAACTCGTCGTCACCGCGCGCGAAGCCCATCGCCGCCGCAAAGACCAGATCGCGCACGTCGACCCCACCGCCCGCGGCATCCTCATCCGCTCCAAGGATGGCGGCCGTACGTGGTCCGGCAAAACCGTGGTCGACGACGAGACCTATCGCTTCTCCCAAACCGAAGACGTCCCCTGGGCCCAGTTGAGCGACGGCTCGCTCTTCCTCAACCTCTATGCCTGGACCTTGAGCGCCCTGCCTATCGGCGCGGAGAAAGAAGGGCCGCGCAACTACATCCACAACTTCGAAGGTTTGTGGATGCTGCGCTCTCCTGACCTCGGCCGCACATGGTCGTTGCGGCAGCCCCTCCGTGTCCAGGGTCTGCCCAAACTCGCCGCGCGCGTCCCCGTGACAGAACTGCCTGGCGGCGAACTCATCTTGCCCGTCTACGGCTGGGCATCGCAACGGCAGCCTACCTCCGCGTGGCTCATCCGTTCCCGCGACAAAGGCGCAACCTGGGGCGAAGCATCGCTCATCGGCCGCGACCCCAACCGCGAACTCCCCTTCGACGAGCCCTTCGTCCTCCGCAAACGCGATGGCGGCATGATCGCCATGATCCGCACCGGCGGTTATCTCTACCAGAGCAACTCTACCGATAACGGCCGCACCTGGACTCCCGCCGCCGCAACCAAAATGTGGGGCCATCCCGCCCACCTGCTCGAACTCAAGGACGGCCGCATTCTCTGTACCTATGGACATCGCCGTGCGCCGTTCGGATTGCGCGCCACCGACAGCCGCGACGGCGGCAAGACCTGGGACGTCGACAAAACGGTAATCCTTCGCGACGATGGCGGCAACGGCGATCTGGGCTATCCGAGTGTGGTCGAGTTGGAAGGCGGCCGCGTCCTGGTTGTCTATTGGATGAACAACGAGAAGCCCGGCGACCCTGACTCCGAAGTCCGCTATATCGCCGGGACGTTCTTCACGCCCTAAACCGTCTGGGTCCGCCCCGTCTCCGCTGCCTTGTACGCCGCGAAGATCGTCTTCAGCACATGCAGGCTTTCGTCCGGGCTCAGCACTGGCGTCTCCGCCCCCATCGCCGCCCGCACTGCGTGCTGCACGTACGGTGTGTAGCCGCCCGAAGGCCCCTCCGGCTTGAATCGCCGGGTCTCACCCTTGCCGTTCTTGGTGCTGTACCACTCCAGCGGATTCTCCTCCTGATAATGGATTTCCACCCAGCCCTGCGATCCCCACACCTTGATGAATAGCTGCTTACCGCGATCCAGATAATAGCCCGACGTCAGGTTCCCAAAAGTCCCGTTCGCGAAGCGGAACGCGATGGACGCAGAGTCTTCCGTGTCGATCGGCTGTCCGCCCACGTTCCCCGAAAACCCCGCAACCTGCGTAATCCGCGACCCGGAAATGAACATCGCCAGGTCCAGCCAGTGAATCCCGAGCCAGATCAAATGTCCGCCACCGGCGCGTGACTTCTTCGCGATCCACGTCTTCTGATACGCCGGCCGCGTCAGCCGCGTCTGGTCCGCGATCGTGTGCATCTCCATCCCATACATCTTGCCGATCTCGCCCGACTGCACTATGCGCCGCGCCTCCCCGATCACCGAGTCCACGCGATTGGCCAGCGCCAGCATCAGGTTCTGCTTGCGCGCCTTTGCCTTCGCCGCCAAAGGCGCAAAGTCCTCGGCGCGCACGCACGCCGGCTTTTCGCACATCACGTGACAGCCGGCTTCGAGCGCCGCGTCAATCACCGGGGGTGCGAGCCCGGCTTCCATCGTGATCAACGCCAGCTTGGGTTTGCGCGCCCGCAGCAACTCTTGCGGCGATTGGAACGTACCCGCCAGCTTTGCGCCGATCCCTTTCTTCACCGCCTCCACCGTGGCGCCTGTCGGGTCGCACAGATACACCGTACCCGCCTCCGGCGTCTTTGCCAGCCCTTCGATATACGCGCTCAAATGCGGACCATCGGCATGCGTGAGCAGCGCCGTTTCAATCGCCTGCGTCGATGCCAGCGCCGGTGACAACGCGGCCAGTTGCGCGAACGTTCGTCGATCCATCGTGTTGGAAAGAATATCATTGTTAGGGTTCCCTTTCATGACCTCACTGTTTCTCTTTCTCGGCCTCCTCGTTTGGGATTTTCAGTCTCTCTCCAAACCGCCCGCCGTGCATCCGGCCAACACTACGGAACCCGGCGTTCGTGCGATCTTCTACGACAGCGTTTCCTGGCAAGGCAAGCCGACGCGCGTGTTCGCCTATTACGGCGCGCCGGAGCATCGCGCGGGCGAGCGCCTGCCTGCCATGGTGTTGATTCACGGTGGCGGCGGCACCGCCTTCGCCGAATGGGTGCGCCTATGGAACAAGCGCGGCTATGCCGCCATCGCTATGGACACCTGCGGCCATCAGCCCGATGCCGCCGACCCGTCAAAAGCCTGGGTGCCCGTCAAGAAGCGCCACGAGCACGGTGGACCCGACGGTTGGGGCGGATTCTCCCAAGTCGACCAGCCCGAAAAGGACCAGTGGACCTACCACGCCGTCGCCGCCGCCGTTCTCGCCCACTCGCTTCTTCGCAGTTTCCCCGAAGTCGATCCCAAACGCATTGGCGTCACCGGAATCTCCTGGGGCGGCTATCTCACCGATATCGTGTCCGGCGTCGATCCGCGTTTCCGCTTTGCCGCCCCCGTCTATGGCTGCGGCTACCTGGGCGAAGACTCCGCATGGTTGAAGCAGTTCGCCCAAATGGGTCCTGACCGCGCAGCGAAATGGCTGAAGCTCTGGGACCCCTCGGAATACCTGCCGCGTTCCAAAGTGCCCATGCTCTGGGTCACCGGTACCAACGACTTCGCCTATCCCTTCCCCAGCCTGCAAAAATCCTATCGCCTCCCCAAAGGCCGCCGGACGCTTGCCATCCGTGTCCGCATGCCGCACGGCCACCTGCCAGGCGCTACGCCGGAAGAGATCCATGCCTTCGCCAACGCAATCCTGCGCCGTGGCGAACCCCTGCCGCGCATTACTGCGGCCAGGACCGTCGCGGCGACCCTTAGCGTACGCTACCAATCCAAGCGGCCCATCACCAAGGCCGAATTGAATTACACGCCCGACACCGGCAAATGGCAGGACCGCAAGTGGACCTCCCAGCCCGCCACGCTCAACAACAATACGGCCACCGCCACCGTGCCCCCCGAGGCCCGCGCCTGGTACCTCAACCTCTTCGACGATCGCGGCCTCGTTGTCAGTTCCGAACACGAAACCCGGGAATAGCCTTCAGCGTGAACCGATTCCTCCTAACTCTGTTCTGCGCCAACTGCGCCTTCGCGCAAGGCGTTGTCAGCGGCAATGCCACTACCAAACCCCGCCCGCGCTTCTCCGGCCTGCCGTTTGAAGCCAGGTTCACCGACGTGGCCGCCCAGGCGGGTCTCACCGCCAAGGCCATCTACGGCGACCCGCTCAAGAAGCGCTACATCATCGAAGCCAATGGTGCGGGCGTCGCGTTCCTCGATTACGATAGCGATGGCCGCCTCGACATCTTCACCGTCAACGGTTCGAGCACATCCCTGCCGCCCAACAGCTCCAAGCCCACCTCGCATCTCTACCGCAACGAAGGCGGCGGACGTTTCAAAGACGTCACCGCGGCGGCCGGCGTCGAGCGCAACGGATGGGGCAGCGGTCTTTGCCGAGGCGACTATGACAATGATGGCCGCGACGATCTCTATGTCACCTATTGGGGACCCAACGCCCTCTACCGCAACGCGGGCAACGGCCGCTTCGAAGAAGTGGCCGCACAAGCCGGTGTCGCCGGACCCGCCGAAGAGTGGAGCACCGGCTGCACCTTCGTCGATGCCGACCGCGACGGCTGGCTCGACCTCCTGGTCACCAGCTACGTCCAGTTCAGCCTCGCGCGCACTCCACGGCCCGGCCAGTTCGCCTACTGCATGTTCAAGAACGCGCCCGTCTACTGCGGTCCGCGCGGCCTGGGTCACGGAACCATCACTCTCTACCGCAACCTCGGCAACGGGCGCTTTGCCGATGTGTCCGCGCCTAGCGGGATTCGCAAGGCGAGCGGCTTTTACGCCTTCACGGCGGCTGCGGCGGACTTGAACGGCGACGGCTGGCAGGACATCTACGTCGCCGCCGACTCGACCCCCAGCATGCTCTTCCGCAACAATCGCGACGGCACCTTTCGCGAGATCGGCACCGAATCCGGCGTCGCTTTCAACGAGCACGGCGCAGAGCAGGCCGGCATGGGCATCGCCATCGCCGACTACAACAACGACGGCTGGCTCGACATCACGAAAACCAACTTCATTCGCGATTACCCCAACCTCTACCGCAACCTCGGCAAAGGTCTTTTTGAAGACGCCGCTATTCCCGCGGGCCTCGGCGTCAACCCGCAATACGTCCTCTGGGGGACAGCCCTCGAAGATTTCGATAACGACGGTTGGCGCGACCTCTTCCAGGTGGCCGGCCACGTCTACCCCGAAATTCAGACCACCGACCCCACGGAACCCTACCGCAACCCGCGCCTGCTTTATCGCAACCTGGGCAACGGTAAGTTCGAGGACGTGTCGCACCTGGCCGGCGCGGGTATCGCCGCAACCCACTCCAGCCGCGGCGCTGCCTTCGGCGATTTCGATAACGACGGTGACATCGACGTGCTCGTGATGAACATGGACGAGCCGCCTTCCCTCTTGCGCAACGATCTTCCCTCGAAGAACCGTTGGGTGAAAGTGAAACTCCAGGGCAAGAGTGCCATTGGTTCGTCGGTCACCATTGCGGCTGCGGGCAAACAACAAGCCGCTGTCCTACTCAGCCAGTCGAGTTTCCTGTCGGTGAACGACCCGCGGCTGCACTTCGGACTCGGCAAAGTCGAGAGAGTCGAAAAGGTCGTGGTCCGCTGGGCGTCGGGCGTCACCGAAGAGTTCCCCGGCGGTCCCGCCAATTCGCTTCTCTTACTGGTGGAGGGCTCGGGCAAAACCGCCACCGCGGAGTTGCCCAAATGACGGCCGTCCTCGCACTCTGGCTCTTCTGGAACCAGGCCGAAGCCCTGAGCCAGCAAGCTCTCGAACTAGCCCAGCAAGGCAAGACCGCGGAAGCGGAGCGTCTCTGGAAACAGGCTCTCCAACAAGATCCCGCGCTCTTCTCCGCGGCATTCAACCTGGGACTCTTCTATCGCTCGCAAGGCCGCCACCAGGACGCCGAACGCGCGCTCACGGCCGCGGTCAAATCCCAACCCAAAGACTTCAACGCCCGCTACCTCATGGGCGCGACGCTCGTCCAACTCGGCCGCTCCGACGACGCTCTGCGCCACTGGCGCGTCGCCCGGCAACTCCAGCCTGCCAACTGGCGTCTGCTTCAGGTGATGGCCGTCGAATACGCCAAGGGCCGCTATTTTCGCGACGCCGCCGAAGCCGCCGAACGCGCGCTCACGCTCAAGACCGACGATCCAAACATCTACCTCGCCGCCATCAAAGCCCGTCAGGACGCGGGCGACCATCCGGCCGCCCTCAAACTGGCCGCACAGATGATCGAGCGCTTTCCTGCCTCGCCCCGGGCCAACTTCGAATACGCCTTCGAACTTCACCGCGCGGGCCGCGGCGCCGAAGGCCTCCCCTACCTCAACAAGGCGATGTCCGCGGACCAGACCTACGAGGAGCCCTTCTTCTTCTACGCCGAAATTCTCATGCAGGAAGGCCGCACGGCGGAAGCGATTGCGCCTCTGCGCCGCGCCATTCAACTACGCCGCGACTACATGGCCGCCTGGGTGGCCTTGGGCCGCGCCCTGATGAGTCTCAACCGCCTCGACGAGGCAAAAGAGGAACTGCGGCGCGCCATCGAGATCAACCCGAAACATCCGCAGCCACACCTGCTGCTGTCGCAGCTCTACTTCCGGATGGGTCTCGAAGACGACGCCGCGCGCGAAAAGGAACTCTCCCTCAAGCTTCGCCGCGAAGACCCGCTGGCCATGGAAGCGGCGCAGGGCCGCGTCTTCACTTCGCCGCCACAGTAACCGTCACGGGGTTGCTGAACACCCAGCGCCCGTCCACCTTCGCTTCCAGCACTGCCCGCGCGCTGCCCGCCGTCGCTCCCGTCAATTCCACCACCACGCGGCTGCCTTGCTGCTTCATCGTCGCATTCACGCCCGGCGGCAAACCCGTCATGCGGATTTCACACCCTTCCGGCAACCGCTCGCCCTCGGCCGCCAACTGAGCCTGCGCGCCCGCAACAACACGCACCGCGCTCTCTTTCACGCTCAGCTTTGCGGGCGGCGCGTCCACCACATTCACCGTAATCGCCGGCAGCGGCCGCCGCACATCGTTTCTCTTTCCCGGCGGGCCAATCCACAGCGTCGTAAACGCTTCCACCGGCGCACCGCCGCTCACCGGCCGCCCATAGATCCTGATCGGATATTCGCCCACCGGCATCGCCCCATCGGCCCTGAACTTCAAATGAACATCGGGAATAATCACGTTATCCCCATCGTCGGAAGGCCCGAAATACTGGCCTCCCCGGAACTGCCCCTTACTTGCGGTAAGTCCCGGTGGCAGTCCCTCGGCCCAAACCTCTACGACCTCTTTAAATCCTGGTTCCGGAATCAGCAACACCGACAGCTCCGCTTCCTGTCCACGAAACACGCGGAACTCCTCCGGGTCCGTCTGCAACTGAAATCCGGGCAATGCGGACCGCTGGTGTAGCCGGTAGGAGTACGTCTCGCCGCCGCGATTGATGCGGTCGCGAACCACCAGCCGCAGCCGCTCGTTCGAACTCGGCGTGTAATAGAGGCTGCTATCCGGATTCCCGATCACAGTTCCCTGCCCCGTCATCAGGTCGTCGTGCTCTGCCACCAGTTTCCCGTTCCCATCAAACAACTCCAGCACCGTATCCAGATACGGCAGTCCTAATTGCGTCGCCAGCGTATAGAAGTGCAGCGGCTTGCCCGCCTCCGCGTCGATATCGTACGAATCTTCTTCACCTTCGCGATCGAGCGACCCGTCCACTGCGCCCGCGGCCGCGGTCACCTCAAAGCTCAAACTATCCGTCACGCCCGCCGGATCTTCTACCCACAATCGCCATAGCCCGGGCTCCATGCTCGCAGGCAACGCAAATTCAGCCTCCGCGGTTCCAATCACTTTGCCCTCCACCCGCGTCGCCGCACGGTCCGCACGCGCGCGCAAGGGCATCGTGAACGGAAACGTCAGCCGGTAATACTCGCCCAACCGCACCGGCGTCAGATACACCTTCCGCACGTTCTCCAAATGCCGCCCGTGCAGCCGCACCCGCGCCGTCGTCCCCGCCACGCCGCCCATGGGCGAAGCGCTCAACACCACCGGCAACTGCGAAATCTGGAGCATGTAGCCGCAATTGGCCGAGCAGTCCACCTGCTGCGGACCCCGGTATTGGTCCACCTTCAACCGGTAACTCCCGCTCCGCGTGAACTTATGTTCGAGGAACGGCGTCTCCAGGTAATCGTCGCGGTCGTCATTGAACGCCACGCGCTTCCCCGCGTCGTCCTCCAGCGACAACTCGCATTCCAGGTGCGACCCGTACTCCAGCGACCGTATGTCGAACGTCCACCGCTCGCCCGCCCGCGCTTCAAACCGGTACACATCGATATCCACGCGCCCTTTTAAATACCCGTGGATTACCTGCGGCGCAAGCTTTATCGCCTGCGGAGCTTGCGGCGGATCGTTCGGCTCACGCTCAATCACGCCTGGGAACTGC
>JAEUQD010000714.1 GCA_016789925.1 Bryobacterales bacterium
CCGCCGTGCCGGGCGGCCGTGTAGTGCGGCGGCTCGGCAAGCAGGGCCGCCGCCACCGCGAACACAATCAGGATTCTCACTTCGGCTGTGGCCCGCACCCGTCTCAGTGTACACCTCGGCCCAGTTGGGCAAGCCCGACGAAAATCTCTCGCCGCTCCAGGCCGCCGATCTTCGGACGCAAGGGCAAAAATTGCAGGCAGCATTGAGGTGGTAGGATTTCGTTGCATGAGGCGTTTGAATTATTTGGTGCTCCTGGCCGCAGCATGGCTTCCGGCCGTCCCGCTCGGTGGCGAACCGGTTCCGGCATTTCGCGATTTGTTTAACGGCAAGGATCTTACGGGATGGGTAAACGTTAACACAGACCCAGACACCTGGACCGTGAAGGACGGAATCCTGATTTGTAAAGGCCAACCGATCGGCGTCATGCGTTCGGACAAGCAATATGAGAACTTCATTTTGCATATCGAATGGAAGCACATGGAGGCGGGGGGAAATTCCGGGGTGTTTGTGTGGAGCGACGCGAAGCCGGGCGAGAAGAATCGCCTGCCGAATGGAGTGGAAGTGCAGATGCTTGAACTGGACGCCATCAAAGGCCGCACAGGGCGCGATGGCCAGCCTCTCTCACTGGCGTACGTGCATGGAGACCTGTTCGGTGTGGGAGGAGTGGAGATCGCGCCCGACAATCCGCGCGGCGTTCGCAGCAGTGCTCTGGAGAACCGCGCCAAGGGTCGCGGGGAGTGGAACACCTACGATGTGGTGGCCATTGACGGCGTCATCAAACTGGCTGTGAATGGGAAGTTCGTGAATGGCATCAGCAAGTCGACGCAGAAGAAGGGCTACTTATGTTTGGAGTCGGAAGGCAAGGAGATTCACTTCCGCAACATCAAGATCATGGAACTGCTGCCGGGAGTCACGTCGCCGGAACAGTCCGCGCCGGAGCTTGATTGAAGTCGGCCGCTCGACAGGGCGGGCCCGAACCGCCAGTGGGGGGATTCGTTTCGCAAGGCGTTGATTCTGCTGGGCGCGGGGCGTCGAACAGTGTCGAATCATTTGGAAGCGCACAGGCCATAAGGAACAAAAAGACTCTATTTTCTTAAAGCAGAGACACGCCGAGATTCAGATCTTGCCTGGCAGTCGAGAGGTCTGTCAATAGGAGCATTGCCGGCACGTTGCCAAAACCGTGGTACCGGGCTGGCCGGTCCACCAGGCGCGCTGCGGAGGTCCTTCACTTCGACCATTTGTACACCTCAAGGAAGTGGGGCTTGCACGGGCTGGTTTGGGCACGGTAGGATGAAACTTCCGATGAATTGCGGCCACCTCTATTCGTATCGATTTTGGCGCTTTTAGCGAAAAGCGCGCACGAGTGGCCCTGGTTTTATCCCTCCTCCTCACCCCCAAGATAAAGCTAAAGCCACTTAACGAAGGTGGCAGTTTTTCCGGAGAGAGAGGTGACTGAATGATCATTTCGATGAAGCTGCACAGCACGCCCAGCGAGATTGAAGAGGTGTGCCAGCGGATCCGCGACTTTAACTACAAGATCCACACGATTGAAGGGGAAGAACGGGTTGTGATCGCGGCGATTGGCGTCGGCGACACGACCGCCTGCCTGGAGTCGCTGGAAGCGATGCCGCAGGTGGAGCGGGCGGTGCGGATTTCGGCGCCGTACAAGTTCGTGAGCCGGGAGTTCAAGAAAGAGAAGACGGCGATCCGGGTGAACGGCTGCGAGGTGGGCGGGTCGGAATTTGTTGTGATGGCGGGTCCGTGTTCGGTGGAAAACGAGAAGCAGATCATGGAGTCGGCCTATGCGGTGGCGGAAGCCGGCGCGAAGGTGCTGCGGGGCGGGGCATTTAAGCCGCGGACGTCACCTTACGATTTCCAGGGGATGGAAGTGGATGGGTTGAAGCTGCTGCGGAAGGCGAAGGAAGCGACGGGGCTGGCGATCGTCACCGAAGTGATGAGCGACCGGGACGTGGAACTGGTGGCCGAGTACGCGGATATTCTGCAGATTGGGGCGCGGAACATGCAGAACTTCGCGCTGCTGAAGCGGCTGGGGGCGGCGGGGAAGCCGGTGATGCTGAAGCGGGGATTGTCGTCGACGATCAAGGAGCTGCTGATGTCGGCGGAGTACATTGTGGCGCACGGGAACAAGGACGTGATGCTGTGCGAGCGGGGCATCCGGACGTTCGAGACGATTACGCGGAACACGTGCGACATTGTGGCCGTGCCGGTATTGCAGGAGTTGACGCATTTGCCGGTGGTGCTCGATCCGAGCCATGCGACGGGCAAGCGGAACCTGGTTCCGGCGCTGTCGCGGGCGGCGGTGGCGATCGGCGCGGATGCGCTGATTGTGGAGACGCACCCGTGTCCGGAGAAGGCGATCAGCGATGGAGCGCAGTCGCTGCACCTGCCGACTTTCCGGCAGATGATGTCGGATCTGGTCCCGTATCTGGAGCTTTGGAAACAGTCGAGGTTGGCGGAAACCCCGGTGGCGGTGTAAGCTGCGGATGTGAAGTTCCGGATTCGGGCGTGGCAGCTTTCTGCCCTCGTGGTTGTTGTCTGTTTGGCGTTGTGGGGTCTAGCCGAGTGGGCGCGACGGCGGGGCGACACGACCGATGAAGCGCTCTACCGGCGGCTTCCGGCGGACAACGCGACGCAGGTTTACGTGAATGTGAAGTCGCTGCGGCAGGCGGGTCTGCTGGACCTGCTGGCGGGCAGTAAGGCAGCCGAGGAACTGGATTACCAGAAGTTCGTCGAGCAGACCAGCTTTGACTACCGGGAAGATCTGGACGTTGTGCTGGGGTCGTTCTACAGCGGGAGGAGCTTGTTCCTGCTGCGGGGTCGGTTTGACTGGGAGCGGATCCGGCAATGGGCCGAAAAACAGGGTGCAACCTGCATTAACGGCTATTGCGCGATGGATACGTCGCGGCCGAACCGGGCCGTGTCGTTCTATATGGTGTTTCCAAACGTGATGGCGGTGGGGATTGCGGAGAACACCTACGGGGCGTATGCGGCCCAGGATCCACGGCCGGCGCCGGCGGTGCCGACAATCCCGGGGCAACCCTTCTGGGTGCGGGTGCCGGCGTCGGTGCTGAGCGACCCGGAGAACCTGCCGGCGGGGACGCGGGCGTTTGCTTCGGCGGTGAAGGGTGCGGAGCGGGTGACGCTGGGAGTGGGTCCGGGCGGCGAGGCGTTTGAGGTGGAGTTGCAGGCGGTGTTCAAAACGGACGGGGAGGCGGCGAAGATGCGTGAGCAACTGCAGGAGGCCACTGAGACGCTGAAGAAGTTTTTCGCGCGCGACAAGCAGATGCCGAATCCGAACGACCTGAGCGGAATGCTGGTGGCGGGGCGGTTTGAGAGCCAGGGGCCGCGGCTGACGGGGAAATGGCCGATCAAGTGGGAGTTTCTGACGGCGCTGTCGCAAGGCAAGATGTAATGCCGGTGGTGCTGTGCGCGGGGAATATCCTGGTGGATATTCTGGCGCGCCCGATCGCACGGGAAGTCGCGTGGCAGGCGACTACGTGGATTGACGAGATTGTGCAGCGGGTGGGCGGGAACGCCGCCAACAGTTCGGTCGCGCTGGCAAAGGTGGGAATCGCGGTGGGGATTTTGGGCGCGGTGGGGCGCGATCCGTTTGCGGAATTCGCCTTGGGTTATCTCAGTGAGGCGGGCGTGGATTGTTCGCTGGTGGAGAGGGTGGCACTGGCGACGGGCGCGACGTCGGTGCTGGTGCGGGAAGACGGAGCGCGGGCGTTGCTGCATTGTCCGGGTGCGAGCACGGTGGCGCTGGAGAAGGGAATTGCCTTTCCGGCGGACGCGACTCATCTGCACCTGGCGAATCCATTCTCGCTGCGGGCGTTCCGGGGGCGAGCGGCGGAGACTTTGCGGCGGGCGCGATTAGCGGGATTGTCGACGTCGCTCGATACGGGACACGATGCACTGGGAGAGTGGATGGGGGTGATCGGGCCGTGTTTACCGCATTTGGACGTGTTGCTTGTGAACGAAGACGAGGCTCGCGCGTTGACAGGATTGGGGGCGGAGGACGCGGCCGGGCGCTTTCTGGATGAGGGTGCGCGGTGCGTGGTAGTGAAGTTGGGGGCGGATGGATGTGCGGTCTACGGGAAGGAACGCTTCCGGTCGGCTGGTTTCCGCGTTCCAGTTGTGGATACGACGGGCGCGGGCGATTGTTTCTCCGGCGGGTTTGTGGCGCGGTATGTGGAGGGCGCGCCGCTGGAGGAGTGCGCGTTATGGGGCAATGCTTTGGGTGCGCTCAATGTGCAGGCGGTGGGTGGGACGACGGGGTTGCGTTCTCGGGGTGAAGTGGAAGAGTGGCTTAAGTTTGCAGGCCGCTGAGTGCCGGCAATTTTCTCCGAAGCGATCTTCGGGCACTTGCACGGGTTATTCCGCGAGCAATTGTCAGGAGCCTCCACGTCGCGCGGAGCCGCGCTGCCAGCAGACTGGTAGGATAAAGCAAGAAGGAGTTAGCGTATGGCGCAGCTTGACTGGTCTCAATGTCCCGCAGTGGAGAGCGTGCCCGGACGCGTCAGCGGCGCATGGGTGTTCAAGGGGACACGGATGCCCGTCCAGACTGTCTTCGCCAACCTTGAAGCGGGAATGTCGCCAGAGGAGATTACGCGGGAGTTCGACGTGACACTCGACCAAATACGGGCCGTGTTGCATTTTGCCAGCCAGAGCCTCGACAAAGAAGCTGCACTGGCATCGTGAAGATTCTGTTTGACCATGGCACGCCGCGATCGATCGCCAGGAGCCTTCCCGGCCATGAGGTTACGCGAGCGGCGGAGTTAGGCTGGCATGAGATCGGGAACGGCGAACTCATCCGCCGAGCCGAAGAGGCCGGCTTCGATGTCTTTGTAAGCACGGACCAGAACATATGCTATCAGCAGAATCCGGAGCAGCGGCTGATAGCCATCGTAATCTTGACGGATCAACAATGGCCCAACGTTCGCCTTCACGTCGAGAAGATCGCGGCGGCCGTCGGCGCCGCCACGCCCGGCAGTTACTGCGAGGTTGAAATCCCACTGCCTACCAAGAGGCCGTTCCCAGAGATGCCCGAGTAATTAGGGGCGAATGCCGGCGACGTTCAACTTGATTCGGTAAAGGCCGGTGCGGGCGGTCATGTAGAGGGTTTTGCCGTCGGCATCGCCGAAGGCGCAGTTGGCGGGGACCTCGGGGGGCTGGATCTTGCCGAGGAGTTTGCCCTGGGGCGAGAAGATCCAGACGCCGCCGGGACCGGTGCCGTAGAGATTGCCGTTGCGGTCGACTTTCAGGCCGTCGGGCAGGCCGTCGGCGGTTTCCTTGGTGACATCGTAGAAGACCTTGCCGTTGATGAATTTGCCGGATGCGTCGACATCGTAGACCATCCAAAGCTTCTTAGCGGGGTCGGAGTTAGCGATGTAGACGCGCTTTTCG
>JAEUQD010000791.1 GCA_016789925.1 Bryobacterales bacterium
GTCCCGGACCGAATAGATCGCCGCTTTCGTCCCGTCACGATAGTCCACGATGGTGACGCTGGGTTCGCGGGTTGTCTCCTGAAAGTGTCCCGGCTTGAATTCAAAGCGTGTTCGCACTGAATCCAGCAGTTTGGCGGCCCAAGGATTGCGGTCGGTCCTTCCCTCCGAGGGTGAGGGCGTCACTGACTGTGTTGAAGATCGGAATGCCTTTCGATTTGCAGACTTTTTGGCCCAGTCCGCTTTCCTAAAGCTGATGGATGTAAACGTAGACAACGTCCACGCGCGAAGGAGTATGGGCGCCCTTCCACCAGTAACCGTCCAGCAGTTTGGTGATGATCCAATCCGCATGTGATCCGGGAGCGGCCCAGTAGGTGACGACACAGGCGAGACGCGGCCGCTTTTCCGCGGCATGGGAAACAGTACCGGCTGCGATGCCGGCTAAAGCCGCCTGACCGGCCATTCCCAGCGTTTCACGCCGGGTGAAGAGTGGGTTCGACCCGATACGGCGATCTTCAGTCATGAAAAAGCTCCTTGTGTTGCGGTCTGGCCGGTCATTGACGGCACAATTGTAGCGCCGCGCGACAACTGTCGTAAACAACCGATTTCACTCGCTGCAGGCCCAGGACCTCAGTGCTCCAAGACTTGGCCGGAAGCCGTCAGATCCTGCGTAACGGCACAATTTTCTATCGTCTTGCCGCCTTGCGCCGGAGATATACTTCGTTGTATGCGAGCTCGAGGGTTTCCCGTAATTCTCTTGTTGGCTGCGGGCTCGGCCGCCGGACAGATCAACTGCAGCATTTCCTCGGTTCCCCCCACGGTGCGATCGTCTGGCGTCACCGAACTGGTCGGCGATGTCATCGTCAAGTGCCGCGGCGGTGAGGTGGCGCCCGCTGGATCGACGTTGCCGAAGTTAGATTTTCGAATCTCTGTGAACACGAACATCACGTCGCGTTTGATGCCCGGAGACCTCACCGAAGCCATCCTGTTGATCGACGAGCCGCTTCCGCAGGCGCAGACTCTTTGCGGATCCAACGCTGTGCCTTACACCTCCCCTGGGATTTGTCCCGGCGTCAAGGGCTCGACCGGCGCCAACGTGTTCCAGGCCCGCCAGGCCAGCCCAAGCACGCTTATCTGGCAAGGCGTGCCGTTCGATCCACCCGGAACGCGAGGGGAGCGCACCCTTCGACTCAGCAACATCCGCGCAAATGCCGCGCAGTTCGACGTGCAACCGGGACAGAGCGCTGCGATTGTAGTGAGCACCTCCGTGATCCTCGACGGTAGACCCGTGCTGTTGAACGGATCGCCTACGGTCGTCGCCCAAGCGCGAAACAGCTTGGCATTCAGCGTTACTGGTTCGCGATCGTGTTTACAGTGCGAGGGCGCTAACCGCGATTTCTTCAACAATCCGAACCAATCCCTTAGTCCTGCCAGCGACGATCAGAACTGCGACGGGCAGTACCTCAGACTTCGTTACCGGGAGCTGTTCCCCGCGGTCTTTCGGCGCCGCAATCAGGTCCTGCCCCCGCCGGGATACGTTTCCACCAGCCCTGCACCGATTTCGCAGGACAACCTCAATGTTACGTTTAGTACCGAATCTGGCTTTATGAAGGCTGCGGTCACAAACCAGTGGCCCTTTGCCCAGATCGGGCTGGCTGATCACGGAACGCGTCTGAATGCGCGGTTTACGAACATCCCCGCCGGGACGCGGATATTTGTGCCGCGCTACGTCGAGGAAGGCACGCTTCGCATAACAGCCGTAACCGATAGCCCGCCGCCCACCTCTTATTACGAGGCTCTGAGCAGCCTAGGAGGTACGGCTCAGGCGGTGTGGGAGGTCATGAATTCCGATCCCGAGACTCTCGAGTCGATCGATATTCCTGTAGTCGTCGCCTGGTCCGCGAACCAGCCCGAGTTGGGGACCATGTCCGTCCAGGGAGCGGAGGGCCCGGACACCAGCCTCATGTACATAGATAACGTGCCAGTGCTCTCGTCACATCCCGGCAAGAATCCGGATTCCGTGGCCTTGGCGCGCGAGGCGCGGATCGTCATCCGCGAAAAGGAGCACATCCCGCGCTTCGACGATCGAACGAGCGGGGACCCCGGCCTGCGTGGCCAAGCCCTGCTCACCTTCGTAGGCTGCGCCGTTCAGAACTCGATAGCGCCGCAACTGGCCGTTACCAGAGGCGCTGTGCCCGTCGTGTATCGCCAGCAGGGAAACCTGCCCGACCCGTTCCAGCTCTACGTGCTCGCCCGCGGCGCCGCCGCTCCGTCCGCCGCATCCGAAACGGGGAAGCTCGCTCGACGTGAAGCGGGTAGCCTGACAGGAATTGAGGTGGAACCTCCCAGCGTTCCATGGATCACGGTGGAAAGTAACGGCTCCGTTTCGCCGGTGACACTGAATGTTCGCCTGAATCCTTCCGGCCTGGCTCCAGGTGAATACTCCCCCACGTTCCGCCTACGCGTCAACGGTTTCACTACGGCTAACGTCCCCGTTCCCGTTACCGTTCAGCCAGCCGGTCCTCACCTGACCCGATGGGGAGTGACCAACACCGCCAGCTACGAATCGAACCTCGTCGCCGCGGGCCAGGCGCTGACGCTTTTCGGACAGCGCTTCGGACCCGACACTCTGGCTGTGGCCGGCGGCGGCGCTTTTCCCACCACGCTCGGCGAGACCCGCGTGCTGTTCGATGGCGTTGCCGCGCCGTTGCTCTATGCCGCCAAAGACCAGGTGAGCGCCATCGCTCCGTTCAGCCTCGAGGGGAAGGTCAACACCCTCGTCCAAATCGAGTACCGCGGAGAACGGTCTACCGCAGTGCGTATTCCGGTCGCTCCCGCGGTGCCCGGAATCCTTACCGCCGACGCAAGCGGCTTCGGTCAAGCCGCGGCTCTGAATCAGGACTCGTCGTTCAACGCCGTCGTAGGCGAGGCGCCGGGCCGATTCGTGATCGTTTACGGTGTGGGCGGTCCCGCGACTAACCCGCGAGGTCGAGACGGTGAAATCGCAACCGTCCCCCTTCCGGTTTTTACCGGTGGACCCATCAAAGTGTTTTTGGACGGCATCGAGGCGCCGGCCTCCGATATCGCCTACTTCGGGCCGGCACCCGGTCTCGTGAATGGAATCTGGCAACTCAACCTGCGTCTGCCTCTCAATGCCAGGCCCAATTCGAAAATGCTCCTCCGCGTCCAGTTTGGCGACTTCATATCACAGCCAGGAGTGTTTGTCTCGGTGCGCTAGAAAAGCGCCGAAGCGACGCTCGGCCCGTGCCCGCGTTGCCCATGCGACAGTTTCCCGACCCCCTGGGTATGGAACTGCTTCCCACGGTTCCGAAACCCTTCAATCAGCAAGGCTGCAGATGCTCGCCAGGAGTGCCAAAGTGTGGACACAGTCGGCCGGGAACCGCGTGATTCTCCCGCGGCGCTGTTGATCCCGATGGTCCATTTAACCCGCGCCAGACGCCGCGCATCGGCGCGGGACAGTGGCGTTCCCGCAAGGCAGTAGACTACACTTGGCAGCACAAATATTCACGGAACGTTCAATGCCTGATAATGTGGCGAGGGTATGATGTTGAACTTCGCATTTATGAAACCGATACTGTTGGCCTTGTGTTTGACCGGACTGGCGGTGGGGCAGACCGCGGAACGTCCCGTGCGTGCGGTGGTGGATCCGGGGACGGTGACCACGCGGCAGACGATTACGCCCGCGGGTGTGCCGACCATCTTTAATGGGCGGGTGTACGGGGTCACGTTCGGGTCGAGCGGGGACGAGTTGTGGGTGTTGCACGCCACGCACTTGTACCGGCTGGACTGGAAGATGAACAAGGTGCTGGAGTCGGTGCCGTTGGGGGGCTCGCCAGGGCTGCAAAGCCTGGTGTGGGACGGGACCCAAGCCTTGGCGGGACTGACGTCGCGGGGCAGCGGAAGGAATGACCCGGCGGCGAAGGTGCACTTGGCGGCGTTCGCGGGCGGACGCAAGACGGTGAAGGCGGCAGAGTTGGGGACGTTTATCGCGGGCGCGTTGAGCGTGGCGGCGGAGG
>JAEUQD010000797.1 GCA_016789925.1 Bryobacterales bacterium
CATTCCCAAGATGGGAACCTTCAACCTGCACCTTGGGAAGTTACCCGAGTATCGCGGCGGCTACGTTCCGATCGACAAGACGGGCCGCCTGGAGGGCTACTACACGTTGCCCACCTACGAAGGCTTCCGGGCATTCTATGGGCGCGGCTGCCGCCTGATCTGAACGAGGCGCAACGTAGCGGCAGCAGATCTCGTACGGGTTAATCGGATCGCCACAGCCGACCTGCTCCGCCCTTTTGATTTTTGGCTGCCGAATTGCTCCCCCAGAGACATGCGCCTCGCCCCGCTAACGGTCGTAGCGTCCATATCGGTATGTGCGTGGGCCGGCGTGCCACGCACGGAAACCCGCATCGACCCGCGCCTGGGCTTCGAAGAGAACCGTGGACAAGCGCCTCCCGACATCCGCTTCATTTTTCGTCCGAGCCTCTTCATCACGGATACCGGCTTCACGTTTCCTTTCGATTTGGTCCACGTCGGCTTCGACGGCGGCAATCCTGCCGCGGCGGTGAGTCCGTCGGACACGATGCCCGGCGTGGTGAACGCTCTCACCGGCGCGAACCAGGCCAAATGGATCACCGGCATCCCCCACTTCCGGGAAGTCAGGTTCCGCTCGGTCTACCCGGGCATCGACGCCGTCTACACGGTGGGGGAGACAGGGCCGCGGCTGACCTTGCAGGTCGCCGCCGGCGCGGATCCATCGGTCATCCGGTTCCGTGTCACAGCAGCAAAGGCGGAACCAGTGCAGGACGGGAGCATCCTGTTGCGCGTCGCTCCCCGCCGAATCTACTCCTTTCCACAGCCGGTCGCGTCGCAGGACGCTGCTCCGGTCCCGGTGCACTGGCTGGTTTCCGCGGCTGACCGCGTCCAGTTTAGAGTCGGCGAGTTCAACCCTAGCCGGCCGCTGGCCATCGAAGTTCCCATTCTCACTTCTCGATCGCAAGCCTGGACCGACCTTCATGTGGACGGCCAGGGTCGAGCCATCACCGCCGGCAACGTGTCCGCGCTCGGAACCGAGCGCGTTTCCCTCGAGCCGGCCACCGAGCCTGCGAAGGGAGTCTGCCGCTACTTAGTCGGTCCCGTGCCGTGCGGTGACGCCTTCGCCGCGAAGTATGACGCCACCGGGAAGCTGCAATTCATTACGTATATGTCGGGAGCAACAAATGACCTCGGGTTGTCGGTGCGCGCAGACCCGGACGGGAACGTGTGGCTGGCAGGCTCGACAGATTCGGTGGATTTCCCGGTTACTCCCGATGCGGTCCAAACCCGATTCGCGGGGCCTCCGGCGCGTCTCTCCGGCTTCAACTCGCCCACCGGTGATCTGTTCGTGATCAAGCTGAGCAGCGAGGCCGGGCTGCCGCTGTACTTGAGCTATCTCGGCAGTCCCATGGACGACGCGCTGGTCCAGTTGCTGGTAGACGCCAACGCCAGCGTTCATATCGTCGGGCGCGGGTACGAAGGCCTCCCCGTGACTCCGGGCGCGTTTCGAACCAATACCTGTGAGCTCTGTTCGTTTGCGGCGAAGTTCGGGACCGATGGCAGGCTCGCTTACCTGACCTACCTGCCGTCTTACGTTCAGGCGAGCGCCGTCGATTCCACCGGCGCCCTCTATTTCGGCGGTGGCGCCGAAGCGGACTTTCCCGTCACCCCCGGCGCCTACGACACCAGCTACAACGGTGGTCCGAGGGATGCATACGTCGCCAGGCTGAACCGTTCCGGCACAGCGCTAAGCTTCGCGACGTTTTTCGGAGGTCCAGGCCGGGAATACATCGATAGCCTCGCAGTCGACTCGCAGGGCAACGTCTGGTTCAACGGCCCGGTTTTTCCGGAAAGCGACACCCCTGGTACGCTGGGGGGCTGGCAAAACCCGTATTTCCTCGCGAAGTTCGATGCCTCGGGATCGCGCCTGATGGTGCGGCGATCCGGCCTCGGTGGCGACCTCGCCGTCGATCCGCGCGACAACCTCTACCTGTCCACTTCGCAATCCTACGGCCAGACGAGCGTCGCCAATCCCGGCGGCACCCTGACGACAAGTTGCAGCCAGACTTACCTGGCTAAGTTCGACAGCCAGGGCGTGCTTCAGTATGCCGAGGCGGGCATCGGACCCCTGCTGCGCTTTGCCCCGGACAACAAGGTGCTCACTGCCGGGACCGCCGGCGTTGTGACGCTCGACCTGTCAATCACTCCGCGCGCGTGGCTGTCATGCACCCTCAGCGCGGCCGGCCTTCAAGGGCCCGGCGAGGTCGCGCCGGGCGAGATCCTTACGCTGGTCGGCGCGGGCCTCGGACCGCCAGCCGGTGCGACGTTCACACTGGTCAACGGCGTAGTCCCCCGCGAACTGGAGGGAACACGCGTGCTGTTCGATGGACAGCCGGCGCCCGTTCTCTACGCTCAGAACGGGCAGGTCAACGCGATCGCGCCCTACTCCCTGATCCCCGGCACGACCGTCTCCCTCGCGGTCGAATATAACGGCATGCGCCTGGGCACGCCTCTAACGGTCACCCATGCGCGGCCGCGCATCTTCACGCTCGACGGGTCCGGCTCCGGCTACACCGCGGCGCTCAATCAGGACGGCTCAATCAACAGCCCGCAAAATCCTGCGCAGCCGGGTTCGGTCATTTCGTTGTTCCTCACCGGGACTGGACTAACCGCCACTCCTCTGCGCGAAGGCGACGTAGCTGCGACGGTCGGCGGCGCCCCGCTCGCCAACTTCCGATTCCTCCTGCCCGCCGGCGTCTTCCTCGAGACGCAATATGCCGGGCTCGCGCCCGGGCTCATCAACAGCGTCACGCAGGTCAACCTTCGCCTGCCCGCCTCGGTCGCTCCTGTTTACACCTTCACGCCACTGAGCATGCCGGTCTACATCGAGTCGGACGTTCAGACGATTTACCAGAACACGCGCATCGCCATCAGGTAGTGGATTCCGCGAACCGGAACGTCTACTGGCGCCGCTCGTCACTTCGGCATTGCTGATGGGTTTGATTCTCTTCTACAACAGCGTCTCCGAGGGCGCGGAGGACTATTTTCGCGTTCGGAGAAAACTCGTGGCTGGCGGCCGGAAACGGATCTGATGCCGTGGATGTCAGTCTTGCTGAAGTCGTCGCCCTGGTAGAGCAATGGCTTTCTGGAGTCCTTCGCGAGCGCAGAACCGCGGCAGTCGCCAAGGTTCAGTCCGCCCGAGTGCCGGCCTTTTCCGAAAAGCCGCGGTGGTCAAAGAGTGCCGGCGCCGCGCTCGCGTGATCTGGTGGGATTTCCGTGGAAGGACCCACCGGGCGCATCCAGGCACAACACCGTTCAGTTCAGGAAGTAGGACAGGACTCCCGGCCCCGTCCCGCACCCGGGCTCGTTTTCTAATCGAGAAAACGTCGGTCCTGGTTGCGGCGTTAGGTTCCCGGGGGCGATGTTGGGAATGCTGCCGACTTCTTTTTCGTACTACCCGGCGCGCCCCCCGAAACCCGAAAGATGAACATTCCTTGAAACGCCCGGCCCCGGCGCGACACATACCAGGGTGTGGGCTGCCGGATGGTTCCTCCGCACAGCCCGAATCCTCTTGAGCAAGGAGAAACGATGAGCATCTTGCACCTGGGCCGCAGAAACGATAGTGCGGACCTCGCCGGTGAGGTTTCCGAAATCGCCACCGTCCGCGGCGCGCAAAGCGGCCGGATCATCACCGCGGTTCGCACCGCGTCGGGCACGCTCAAGCTGATCAGTTGGCAGGCGGGCGCGTCCGGACCCATTACCCGGCTCGCCGACAGCGGCAATCAGGCCGGCGACGCCACCTCCATCGACATCGCCCGCGGAAGCCGTGTGGTCACTTCCTGCCGCACAGCCTCCGGCGACTTGCGACTGATCAGTTGGGATGTCGCCGCCGACGGAACCATCACCCGCCGGGGCGACTCCGGCACCCAAGCCGGTACGGCGACCGGCATCAGGCTCGTCTCGGTGTCCAACACCCTGTTCGTCACGGCCTGCCGCGCCGGCAACGGCAGCCTGTTGCTGATCAGTTGGCGCCTCAATGCCAACGGTTCGCTCACCCGCCTGGCCGATAGCGGGAACGCGGCCGGGGCCATCAGCGAAGTCGCTCTCCTCAAACTGCCTCTATCCGGCTCCACCGAACGCATTGTCACTTCGGTCCGCGACGGCGATGGCGACCTCAAGGTGATCGTCTGGCGCGTGTCGTCCAACGGCACGTTCACCCGCTTGGGCGACAGCGGCAATCTCGCGGGTGACGCCTCCCTCATCCGCTCGGCCCTGGACCCCACGGGACGCCTGGTCACCGCGGTGCGCGACGGTTCGGGCGACCTGAAGCTGATTGTTTGGGGCATCTCGTCGAACGGGTCCACGATTCAAAGGTTGGGCGATAGCGGATCGGCCGCGGGTGCCATCGGCGGCAACAGCCTTGCCACCCTCACCGATGGCGTCGTCTCCGCCGTCCGCGCCAGCGACGGCAGCCTGAAGTTGATCGCCTGGACCGTCAACGCCAACGGCACCCTCACCCGCCGTTCCGACAGCGGAACGCAGGCCGGCGCGGCGTCGTTGATCACTCTCGTCTCTGGACTCGGTGTCAACGGACTGACGATGGTCACCGCGGTCCGCACGGCCAGCAGCACCCTCAAGCTCATCGGTTGGGGACCGGCTTGCATCCGGGTCCATGTGAAGATCCTTCAGCAGCCCAACATCGCGATCAATACAATGGTGGCCAACATGACCCAGGTCTTCGCCACGGTTGGGATCGGAGTCACCCTCGCGTCCACCGAGAACCTGAACCTTCCTGGCTCTTTCCTGGACATCGATGTCGGGAGTTGCAGCGGCTCGACGACCGCCGAGCAGAATCAGCTCTTCGCCAATCGCAACAACGCCGGCGCCAACGATGTCGTCGTCTACTTCGTCCGGTCCACCGTGCCGCCGTTCAACGGGTGCGCGTCCCATCCACCGGGGCAGCCCGGCGCAGTGGTTGCCTCCGGAGCCAGCCAGTGGACAATGGCTCATGAGGTCGGCCATGTGCTCGACCTCCGTCACGTCAACGACAACAACCGCCTCATGACAGGCAATGGGACGGGAAACATTACGAACCCGCCGCCGGACCTGGTCCCGTCGGAAGCCTCGACCATGCAGTCGAGTCCCATCTCGAGGCCGTGCTAGCTAGGAGGACAACATGCCAGTCACACTACAACAGGTTCTCAATCAGCTCGATACCGACGAGCCCAATTACCCGGCGCTGGCCGCCCTCGGCCCGGAAGCCGTACCCCACCTGGCCTCACTGGTTCGCGGAGAGGACCCGGGCCTCGCCTCCAAGGCGGCCTACCTCGCCAGCCTCATCCAGAGCGACGACTCCATCGAGGTCCTGACAACCGCCGCCGGCAGTCCGCATGACACCGTCCGCGTCGCCGCCGCGGCCGGCCTTCGCAACCTGGGAGCCGCACAAGCGCTTCCACTCACCGACCGTCTGCTCGACGACGCCGACGCCGGTGTCCGAAAACAGGCCCTCCGCGCCGCCGGCCGTCTTGGCCTGAACACCCTCGAAGCCAAGGTCAAAACCGTCGCCTCCAGCGATGCCGACACGGCCCTCCGTCAACTGGCCACCCAGGAACTCAAACAAATGGCCGACGTCCGCGCCGACCGCGAGTCCCCTCCGCCGGCGAAACCTAAGAAAAAGACAAAGTAACCACTGCCGCCGGAATCAAGAGCCCTGGGAACCGGCGGGCACGATGCGCTCGATCAGGCTCGCATCCGCACCACGGACGGCTCGCCACGGAATGCCCCCGTCCAGCGTGGCGAGCCGTCCCCCGTTTCGGAATGCAAGACCGGCAAGGTATGCGTCCGTGGTCTGCCGGGGTCCGGTGAGCACGCTGAGATCGAAGATCGCTGAATCGGTCAGGCTGATCGCGTCCGGCCAAAAGCAATGAATCCCGGGAAAGCCGCCCTTGAACAGCGCCAACGATTCGGCCGCGTGGGCTGGCGCCAAACGCAGATTCGGATAGCTCCAATGGGAAACAACGCGAATCAGCCCGTTTTCGGTAAGGGGGCACGTGGCCCAGCCTTCCGCCGCGGCAGCGGTTCGGAACCAAGTCAGGGCTGCGTCATGGTGGACATGTGCCGAATCGAGGAGGCTGACCAGAACATTGACGTCCAGCAATCGGACGCTCATTCCTCGTCTGCCATGTTGCGTACCATTTCACCCGTCACCGCAACCGCTCCCGGACCGTGTTTCCATACGGGTACGCCGAATTGCAGTTCTCTGGCCGGAGATGCATCCGGCATCAATCCGCGCCGCGCCAGATCGGAGATTGTGCGGCCAATCCCTTGATTCTTAAGCCGCGCCATTTCCTTGGCGACTACCATCACGTCATCATCGATTTCGAGTGTGGTTCGCATAACATCATCATATCATCCAGATGCCGAGCCACCGAAAGACGGCCAACGCGATCATGGGCCCAGCGGATTCACCCAGCGCAAACCGTCGAATCGAGCAAAATCGCCGTCAGTCGAGCAGAGGTCGAGTCCGTGCTCGATCGCAAGGGCTGCCAGATGGGCATCGGGAATCAATTTCGCCCCTCCGCCGAGCCGGATCAACAGGCGTCCCAGTATTTCCTGGTGGCGCTGGCCCGGCAGCGGTACCCATGCACTGCGGGCGCTCAGCCAGTGCTCCACCTGCCCCCACGCCACATTCATCGGCGCAGGTCTCTGGTAGATCCGGGGGTTGGTAACCACCCGCACAAAACCGAGCAGGCACTCCCAGGGAAGCCCAACGCGGGTGGATCCGCTCAGTTTCCCATCCAGCCACCGGATCGCCGGTTCGTGCAACGGAGCCCCACGGTCAAAGGCATAGACCAGCAGGTTCACGTCGACCAGAATCATCTGCCCGTCCCGCTCCGTTCCACTTCATCCAAAACTTCCCAGACATTGTCCAGATTGGGAAAATAGCAGGTCCCCAGATCAACCGGCTGGGTACGAAATGCCTCCGTTTCGGGAGGCGAATTCAATCGCGCCAGCCCCTCCCGCAGAGCGTCGTTCACGATCTGTTTGAAAGTCGTATCTCTCGC
>JAEUQD010000885.1 GCA_016789925.1 Bryobacterales bacterium
GTCACGTTGCCAGGGGTCTGGCGTAACCGCGCGAGGGCCAGCGCCCCCAGCGTCATTTCGCCGCCTGCGTCCATCTTGGCCAGCAGATTTTGGGGTACGGTCGGGTCCGAACAGGCGGTCTCGCCCGCCGCGGCAATTGGAATCGTCGCGACGTTCCCGGTTTCCCCGCCCGCGCTCACCTGAATCGTCGCGAAACAGTCCGGCTCAATGTCGGGCGGCAACACGAAATTGATCTGCCACAAACCCGGATAGCCCGACGACGCTCCGGCGTAGGTGGGTGTAATGCGGCGCCCGGCCACGATCACCACGAAATTCCCCGCGACGCTCTGATCGCCTGACGTGCCGCCGGTATCATTGGCGGGATCGGATCCGCCCCCGGTCCCCCACAGCACCAGCGTGTCGCCGGGGTGGGAAGGAGTCAGGGTCCAGTTGAAGCCGCTGAACACCACCGCCCCACTCGTGAAACGGACCAGGCTGATGCCGCCGTTGACATTTCCAATGGTGGCCTGCGCCGTACCCGAGCCGCTGCTGTTGGCCGTGGCAATCCCGAAGCTTCTCGCCACTACCGTGACGTTCTGCGGAGCACTGGTCTGGCCGTTGTAGGTCACCCTGACGGCGTACGTACCCGGAACGATAGACGATGGCAGCAGCCCCGCCACCTGACCGGCCAGAGTGTAGATCAGCTTCGCGTTGATCGCCGGCCCGCCGCCCGCCGGCGTGAACGACACCGAAGTTCCGGCCAGCGAACTCGGATAGTCCGGAGCGGAAGCCGTCGCCAGCGACTGCCCTCCCAGTCCGTTGCCGAAAACGACGAATACGGTATCCGGCGCAAGCCTGGCTTGGTAGCCGGAGGCGTTCACCACGCCGTTAGTGGAAATTACCGGCTGGCCCCAGGCAAGAGGCACAACCATCCCTACGCAGCAAAGAACCAGCCCCAGCTTTTTCACCTGCGTCCTCCGAGATGCGACCGTCGTGGCGGATTCTATCACAGCTGAATCAGCCCTATCCTGAGGGCTAGCCCCTCCTCACCGCCCCGGCGCCTGTTCCAATGAAATCTCCCCCGCCACCGCCCGATTCGCCGCGTTCCCGAACTCATCCTCAACCGCCACCGACAACGCGTAGCGCCCCGGAGCCGCGCTCGAAACCAACCCGGAGAACACACCGTCCCCCGCCGCACGATCGCCGTTCATCCCTTCATCGTTCAGCGGTGCCTCGAGGATGGACGCCTCGCGCGTCAGCGTAGCCACTGCCCGTCGAATCTTGCCCCCATCGCGCAGTTCCACTTCCAGCCGGTTCCACGCCTGCACGCCCGCCCGGACCACCTCCGGCGCTGTGCGGTCACCGTTTGTCACCGGAAGATAGACCACTCCTTCCTGCAGGATGTGGTCCGGCTTCCGGGGAATCTGGTAGCGCACGAACAGCGGAATGCGCGCACCATCGGGGCAACTCGCGGACAGCAGCACCGGAGTGAACTTCGCCGTCGCCCCGACATTGTCATACGCGCCCCACCCGTCCGATATCCGTGCACTCAGTCCGGCGCATTCGCCTGCCGCCAGCACTTCCACCGGGCGGTAGGCTTCCCCGTCCTTCACCGCGATCACGATGGTCTCGCCTGCCTGGGCCTTCCCATCTCCATTGCCCGTCCCCAGGCTCTTGTCCACCCGCCGGATCGCCCGTTCCCACATCGCGTGCGCACTCCCATCCGCGACGAGAAACTCACCGATCTCCGCCGCATCCGCAAACGCCGGCAACTCCACCGGAACCTCGGTGTCGTTCAATCGGACCCGCAACGCAACCACCTCCCGGTCGGGCGCCTCCACCAGCAATCCGATCTCTCCCTCCACCTGCCGGACCTCGCCCGCCGCCAACTTGCCGGTCGTGAGCGAGCCCGGCTCGATGCGCACATTCGAGTTCGGCGAACTGACACTTACGCGGACTCCCTCCGCCTCCGCCGATCCTTTATTCACCACCGTAAGCCGGATCCGAGCCTTCTTGCCGTTGACAACCCACGGCGCACCCGCTACCTGCCACCCAGCCACCGACAGGATCGGCGCAGCCTCCGCCGCGATCCCGATCTCGTGCACATCGCCATCCAGGTTCAAATGCAGTCGGCCCTGCGCATCGGCGCGCTGCCGGCCCTGCCGTACCACGCCGGAATACGGGTTCACGTCCGTCACCCGGTACGTCTGGCCCGCCTGATAGATTCCGCTCGTCGTCACGCGGACGTTCACAAACGGCATCAGTCGCCCGCCTGGCAGCCACTCGCGCACGCTCGTCCGAAACCCGCTCGCGGACACGTTCTCGATGGCCGTGAATCCCGGCCGTGCGCGGTCCGTTTCCACCGAGTACCCAGCGGCGAAATGAGATCGCGCATCGTTTGCAGGTGGCGTGCGGTGGGTTCGGGCACTGTGACGGAAGGCTGTTGCAGCCAAGCGTGAACTATGTCGAACGCCGCGTCGACGCTCAGCGGTCGCTGAAACAACCCTGATGATGCTTCGACTCGCCGGCGCTCTTCTGCGGCGGGGCCCGCCCGCGCCTGTAAGATGGAACATGGAGAATTCATGAAACTTCTGACCGCAACGCTCTTGGTGTCCCTGACGGCCGCGGGACTGCTGGCGCAGACGAATGCCGGCAGCCTGAAGCCTCAGTCGGACGTTCCCTTCAATATGACCACGACGGCTACCTTCGGCCTCCCCTGGAGGATTGCGTTCCTTCCCGACGGCCGGATGCTGGTGACCGAGAAGATTGGGCCTATCTGGCTTGTCTCTCCGCAGGGCGAGAAGATCGCGCCGTTGGGGAACACGCCGCCCGTCTACTGGCAGGGCCAAAACGGAATGCTCGGTATCTTCGTTTCGCCTCGCTACGCCACCGATCAGAGCGTTTACATCACCTACATCGAGCCCGGCGATTACGGCGGCGGCCAGGCCTTGGCCCGCGCCAAACTGAACCTCGGACGCATTCCCCGCCTCGACAATTTCGAGGTCATCTGGCGGCAGTTGCCCCGCGGCAAGGGCGGCCAGGCGGGCGGGCAGATCGCCTTCTCACCCGATGGGCAGTACCTTTTCATGTCCGTCGGTGACCGCCAGCGCATGGTCCCTGCCCAGGATCCAAACCAGCCCGTCGGCAAGATCCTGCGGCTGACGCTCGATGGCAAACCCGCCCCGGGCAATCCGAATTATGGCAAGACCGGCGCCTCCACGATTCCGCTCATCGACCCGCCCCGCGATACGGAACTGGCCAAGACCGCAAATCCGGTGAGCGCCTACACCTTTCCGGGGTCGAATCAAACCCCGGCCGAAACCTGGGCCTCCGGCTTCCGCGCGCCCTACGGCTTGGCTTTTTCGCCGTCTGGCGAGTTGTGGGAAGTCGAACACGGCCCCCGCGGCGGTGACGAGTTGAACCTGATCGAGAAGGGTAAGAATTACGGCTGGCCTGTGGTTTCCTTCGGCATGAACTACAACGAAGTGCCGATCCCGAGCCATGATTCCCGTCCCGAGTTCACCAAACCGGTGATCTACTGGACCCCGGTGATCGCACCGGGCAACCTGATGTTCTACCGCGGCAAGCAGGCCTTCCCGCAGTGGGACGGTAGCGCGTTCATCAGCGGGCTGGGCAGCAAGTCGCTCAACCGGATCGTCTTCGACGGCAAGGGCGGCGCGAAGCCCGCCGAACGATGGGACGTTGGCAAGCGCATCCGCGACGTGGCCCAGGCGCCCGATGGCTCCCTTTGGCTGCTCGAAGATGCGAATCCGGGTGCCCTCATCCACGTAACCCCCAAGTGACCCGAAGGCTCCTCATCGCCGTGCTTTGCGGGGCGGCGTCCTTTTTCGCCCAGGACGGGAAAGAGAAAGCCGCCCCCCAACAGCCGGTCCCCTACAGTCACAAAACCCACCTCGCAATCGGTCTGAAGTGTGCCGTGTGTCACAAGAATCCCGATCCGGGAGAAGTGATGGGCTTCCCGGCTGAGACCTTCTGCCTTTCCTGTCACCTGACGATCAAGAAGGACAGTCCCCATATCCGGAAACTGGCGGCCGCCGCG
The DNA here is from genome assembly GCA_016789925.1 of Bryobacterales bacterium. Classification (GTDB taxonomy): domain Bacteria; phylum Acidobacteriota; class Terriglobia; order Bryobacterales; family Bryobacteraceae; genus JADLDI01. Next base: position 4,040 of record JAEUQD010000885.1, read on the forward strand.
CGGGACAGGACCCCGATCCAGTGGGTCCGGGTCTATCAGCTTCCCTCCTACGTCTATTTCAGCCACCGCGTGCACACGGCAGCCGGAACTTCCTGCGAGACCTGCCACGGACCGGTCCGTGAGCGTGACCTGATCGCGCGGGAGGTCTCCCATCAAATGCGCGACTGCATGGCCTGCCACAAGGAGAAGAACGCGCGCAACGACTGCGCCGCCTGCCACGAAGAACGTTAGGACGATTCTGGTACTTCGCCCTCCTGAGTAACTGGTTTCAATGTCTGAATATTTCGTTCACAACCGATCCCAATTTATTTTTCCCGAATCCAAGACCAATCATTTCAATCGGTTGCGAAACGAATTGCCGCCACATCCTCCCTTTCTTTGTTGTGTTCCACCACAGTAAAACTTGACACCCATGCTACTGTTTAGGATGTAAAGGACCGGATTGTCTCGACCCGCAGCGGTCGAGCACAACCCGGTCCTTTTTTATTTCTAAATGTAGGAGAAATTCAATGTTTGAACAGACGGGACCGCGCACCGAGGCCGGCAAGGCCGCCTCCTCCAAAAACGCAATGCGTCACGGACTCACCAGTATGCACCCGGTCGTCACCGAAGCCGACCGCCCCGAGTTTGAGGCCCTCGAGGCTCATCTCCGTTTCTCCCTCGCTCCCACCGGCTTCCTCGAGGAACTCACCTATAGCCGAATCCTGATTTCCGCCTGGAACATGCAGCGCGTCCTCAAACTCGAAAACGCCCTGCTCGATTACTCCCTCGGCGAGGACCCCCTCAACCATCCCGACACCGAAAAGCAGGCCGCGCTCTACCAGCGCTACTACGCCCGCTTCGAAGGCTCCTATCGCGCCAACTTGCGCGAACTCGAACGCCTCCAGCGCCTCCATTTGGCC
>JAEUQD010000899.1 GCA_016789925.1 Bryobacterales bacterium
TTCACGTTCAAGGACATCGTTGAGGAACTGAGGAAGCCCGGCCGCGACCCGCGCGACAAGTTTGTCGCCCCCAGCTTCCGGGACGACGTCAAGTCCATCTCCGACCTCCAGCCGGGCATGACCCTGGAAGGCGTCGTCACCAACGTCACCAACTTCGGCGCGTTTGTCGATGTCGGAGTCCACCAGGATGGCCTGGTGCACATCTCGGAGCTCTCCAACCGCTACGTGAAGGATCCGGCCGAAGTCGTGAAGGTCGGCCAGATCGTCAAAGCCCAGGTCCTGTCGGCCGACCCGAAGACCAAGCGAATCGCCCTGTCGATGAAGGCACTCATGGGGCCGGCCCCACAGCAAGGAGGCGGGCAGCAGCGCCGGCCCGACCGCGCGCCCCAGCCGCCCCAACCCACCCTCGAAGACAAACTGGCCGCGCTTTCCAACCGCTGGAAGACGCGCTAGCGCCAAAGCGGGAAGGGGACCCCGTTTGACTCCCCTTTCCCCTCACCGCTATGATGAATACGCTGTATCGCCAATCCGTTGGGGCACATGCTGATTGTGTGTCCCGTACTGAAGGAGTTAACCCATGGGTCCGTTGGGCTGGCAGGAAACCATCTTTATCTTCGTCCTTGCCTTGCTCATCTTCGGCCCTAAAAAGCTGCCGGAATTGGGCAAGACCATTGGCAAGGCGATGACGGAATTCCGGCGGGCCTCTTCCGAACTTAAGTCCACCTGGGACAGGGAGATGGCGTCGCTGGAACGGGAAAAAGAATCGCTGAATGAGGTTGCGCGTTCCTACGAGAACGAGATCGACAAGAGTGTCAACGACGGCACTACCTACGACAGCAACTCCTACTACGATTCAGGCTACGAGTACGGTTACGGTGCGGAACCTTCCGTCACGTCCTCCGACTCGTCTACTGTAAGCGCTGCTGAAACTTCGAGCGCCGAACTGACCGCGACTGAGCAAGCCGTCGCCACCGCCGACAACGCGGTTCCGGCTGCCTCCGCGGATGTTGCCGATGCGGCTGCGGATTCTCTTCCGCCTCCTGCCGCTGCTGGCGAATCGAAACCAGTTCAGGCCTAGTCGTACTTTAGAAGCGTTTTTTCAAATTCATGGAATCGGCTGACAACAAGACAGGGCAACCCGTGCCCGACAACCCGACCCCCTCGTCCCCGGATACCCCCGAGGTCGAGGCTACTGCGCAAACGACCGATTCTTCCAGCGCATATACCTATTACGACGATTACGGCTACGAGCAAAACGCCATCGAACCAGCCCCGCCGCCCCAACCGGTGGCGGGCGCTGCTCCTCCCCCTCCGCCTGATCCCCCCAAGGATGAAACCGACGAGGAGGACACCGACGAGGATGGGATGCTCCGGATGTCGTTCCTCGAACACCTCGAGGAACTGCGCAGCCGTCTGCTCAAGGCGTTGCTCGGCATCGGCGTAGCTTTTGTCCTCAGCCTCTACTTCACCCACGACCTTTGGGAGATCATATCCGCGCCCGCCACGCGCGCGCTCGAACTCAATGGCGTCAAAGATCCCCGCCTCGCCGTTCTCACCCCGACTGAGGCGTTTTCAGTCATCTGGATCAAGCTGCCGATCCTCACCGCAATTTTCCTGGCTTCCCCGTGGGTCCTCTACCAGGTTTGGGCTTTCATCGCTCCGGGTCTTTATAAACGGGAGCGCCGCTGGGCCGTCCCCTTCGTTCTTTCCACCGCCGGGTTGTTCATCCTGGGTGGTCTGTTTGCCTACTTCGTCGCTTTCCGGTTCGGCTTAGCTTTTCTACTTGGAATTGCGGTCAGCGGAAACCTGCAAACTGTTGTTTCCATTACCGAGTACTTTGATTTGTTTATCAATGTGACTCTCGGTCTGGGAATCGTGTTTGAATTGCCGGTCCTGATCTTTTTCCTCGCGCTGCTGCGCATTGTGACGCCCCAGTTCCTCATTCGGAACTCCCGCTACGCCATCCTCATCATCGTCATGATCGCGGCGATCATCACGCCCACCCCGGACGTGTACAACCTGATGCTGATCTCGCTGCCCATGACGGCGTTATTCTTTGTCGGCGTGTTCGCCGCCTACCTGCTCTGGCTCAGCCGCGAACAGAAACGCTTCCCCTGGGGTCTGCTCCTGCTCATTATCGTGGGGATAGTACTCATGGCTGGCGGCACTCTCTGGGTGGCGACCGCCAAATATGGGTTCAAGCTCGTCGAAAGTTGGCCGTACCTAGTACGGTAAGACCTTTAGTTCCAATAGACCGTTACAAATCCGAAACCTACTATGAATTCGTCATCAAACGAATTCCTTTCGGAGGACGGCCTTGGAGCTGAATAAATATATCCGCCAACTGATTGAAGAAAAAGAACGGTTGGATGCTGTTATCGCCACGCTCGAGCGACTGCTTTCGGAAAATGCGGAACTGGCCCCGAAGTCGCGCCGCGGCCGCAAGCACATGAGTCCCGCTGAACGGCGTGAAGTCTCGCGCCGTATGAAGGAATACTGGGAAAGCCGGCGGAAGGAAATTAAACGTTCTTAAAGAACCATAGCCAGAAGTACTGCTGGCCCGCTCCATGCCTATAGCGCGGCTCAAAGCCGCACCGTTGCGCCATCTCCACCGCCTGCTCATCGGAAAATGAAACGCCCAGCCAAGTATCGTCCGGCTTGGCCTCGGTGGTGACATTCCCCTGCACCTGGAATTTGAACAGTCCTCCCGGCCGCAGCAGACGGTGCACTTCCCGAACGTAATTCTCAATGATTTCCCGACTCGGAATGTGTTGAAAAACAATGGTTGAGAACGCGAAATCGACCTGGATGTCGCCTAACACCGACAGATCCCGCCCATTGTTCTGGAACACCTGCGCATTTGGCCGGTCCGCCAACGCCAGCCGCGCGCGAGCCACCATTTCGCCCGACACATCCACCCCATACACCTGACCAAACAGCCCCGACAGCGCCCGCGTCACGCGCCCGGCTCCACACCCGATCTCGAGTACCTTCATCTCCCTAGGCTCTTTGCCCTGGCAGATGTTGATCATATCGGTCAGGATCTCTTCAGCCACCGTTCGCTCGCCCGACTGGAAGAACTCCTCATCGGTCCAGTTGTCCTTCTCGGTGTTGACGTAGTAGCGCGCATTCTCCTTGGCCCGGGCATCCCAATCCCGCCGCATCATTTCCGCCTGCTCTTCCGGTGTTAACCTGCTCATTCTTTTCTATGGTAGTCCATGCTAAACTAGCGATTGCGCCGTTAAGTGGGCGGCTAGCTCAGCTGGGAGAGCACCACGTTCGCAACGTGGGGGTCGTGGGTTCGAATCCCATGCCGTCCACCATCCTCCTGCGGATCCATTCCCCCCTCGGATGCCCGATTTTATCGGTAGCAGCCCGTTCAATCCAGTCGCAACGACAGTACCATTCCTGCCGCGCAAGAGGGAATTGACATCCTTTTTGACGACAGCGCATACTCGTGGGCGAGCCTGAAGCCGGAGGCCAGTTCATCCATCGAGGGGACAAGCGCTATGGGAAAATACGACAAAGAGGTCGGACAGGCCAAGAAGCTAGTCGAGCAGTGGCTCAAGGAATCCAGGAATTATCACGACCAACTGATCGAATTGAAGAAGAAGAATCTCGCGTCGGAGAAGGAGTATGTTGAAAAGGCGCGTAAACTTCTCGATGGCAGGAACCTGGAGAACGAAAAGAAAGTTGCCGAAGACGTTGCGTTCATCGTGGAAAGCGGGCGCAAGAACCTCGACCGGTTCCTGAAAGCAGGAGAGGTTATCTTCGAGACCCACAACAAGTGGGCGATGAACGGCCCCCGCAAGGGCTTCGTGACCATGGCCGCGAAGCTCAATTTCGGCAAGCCTGGCGAGACGCGCTACGAAGGCATTTTGAAAGAACTGGGCACGTCGACACTCGAACAGGTCTCCAAAGGGCTTCGCGAAACCGAGACGGCGTGGAAGAGAGACGTGAAATTCGCCATCGAGACGCAGCAGACGAAACTGGAGGCGATCGGAGAGGAACTCCGGAAGGGGTCGGTGGCGCGCGGAGAGACACTCGCCAAGCAGATGGAAAAGGAGAAGTCCGATTTCAAGCGGGTGGCGGAAGAGATTGTGGGCAGCGTGTTTTTCCTCAAAGACAAGGATGACTTCAACTCTGTCAAGAATGGGCAAATGGAAGAAGTGGCGCCCAGCCAACGGCTCGAGAAATATAAGCAGTACAAGAACAAGATCGAGGTCATCGCGAACAGGAGGGGCCTGCTGGAAAAGAACCTCGGGCGGGTCCGCAAGTCGTTTCCTCAGGATTTTCTAGACGGAGCCGGTAAGAAAGCGTTCGAAGAGATCACCAAGACCAAGGAGAGTGCGCTCTTCGAACTTACCCGCTACACCAAGTACTACCTGACCCTGATTCAGTTGTTTGAGCAAAAGGGCTGGAAGCCATAGGGGCACCGCCGAGAACTCAGGGGGAGAGGGGAGGTCCACCGACGGCAATCCCAGCCTTCTCGAAGATCGCGATCCAGCGTAGCCTGGTCCGGGCCGCCGCTACCCGTCTCACGTTTCCCAGACGCAACATTCCCAGACGCAACAATGCGGATGCCCTCGCTGTATGGTAGGATTGCGACATAAAATGATTTCAGGTGTTTTAGTCGACAATAAAGAGGGAAAACAATGACTCGACCAGCTCGCTTGCTTGTGATCGCATTCCTTGCGTCCGCCGCCGTTTTTGCGCAGGCTACCGGGCGGCTTGCAGGAACCGTTCTCGATGCTTCCGGCAGTCCGATTCCGGGGGCAATGGTGGCGCTGACAATCCCCGGAGGCTCGACGGCTGCCGCCACGACAACGACGTCCTCGCAGGGCTTTTTTTCGTTCGCCGGCCTCAGTCCCGTGACGTACGACCTGAATGTCGAGGCGAAGGGATTTCAGAAGACGATCCTGCGGACGATTCAGGTGAACTCGGCGCGCGAAAACTCGCTGCCGCCGATCAAGCTGGAAATCGAGGCGGTGAACCAGGTGATCGAGGTTTCCGAGACGCTACAGGGTGTCCAGACCACGAACGCCGAAGTGTCGAATATCATTACGAACCAGGCGTTCCGCGACCTTCCGCAGTTGAACCGCAATCCGCTGGTGCTGATGCAGAGCCAGGCAGGCATCAACAACAGCGGGCGCACGGTGACGACGGTGAACGGATTGCGGTCGTCCTTTGTGAATGTGACGGTGGACGGCATCAACGTGCAGGACAACTTCATCCGGACCAACACGGTGGACTTCTCTCCCAACCGCATGTTCAGCGACCAGGTGGCCGAAGTGACGGTGTCGACGTCGAACTCCAACGCGGGCGTGGGTAACGGCGCCGCGCAAATCAACTTCGTGACGCCATCGGGGACCAACGACTTGCACGGTAGCGTTTACTGGTACAACCGCAACAACAAGTTTGCCGCCAACAACTGGTTCAACAATCGCGACGGAGTGAAGTTGCCGTTTCTCAACCAGAACCAACTCGGCTTTACGGTGGGCGGTCCGGCGATCAAGAACAAGTTGTTCTTTTACGGCAACTACGAGAAGCAGATGGTGCGGCAGCAGAGTTCCTATAACCGGACGATTCTGACGGACGAGGCGCGCCAGGGCATATTCACCTACGAAGACCCGGCGACGGGCCAGGTGAGGAAGGCGAACATTCTTCAGTTGATGGGGATTTCTCCCGACCCGTTCGTGCGCGGGTTGATCGAGCGGCTTCCGGCCGCCTCCGCCATCAATAACTTCGACGTGGGCGATAGCCGGGCCACGCTCCTGCGCAACACGGCCGGCTACCGTTTCGTGCGGTCCACCAACAGCGACAACTGGAACATGCTCATCAAGGGGGACTACATCCTTTCGGCGAAGAACGCCTTCAGCGCCACCTGGATGTACACCGACAATCTGAGCCTGCGCCCCGATGTCACCGGCGAGAACGCCTACACCACGGCGTCGACCACCACTTCCGGCGGCCAGCCGAAGTTCCTGTCGGCCCGATGGCGCAGCAATCCCACCCCCACCGTTACTAACGAGTTGAGCGGCGGTTTCAACCTCAGCCCGGTGCGCTTCGATACGGGCGAGCCGCCGCCGGAGTTTTTCCTCGCCAGCACCAACTTAAGCTTCACCAACCCGGTGGTGACGTTCCTGCCCCA
>JAEUQD010000908.1 GCA_016789925.1 Bryobacterales bacterium
CTTCCGCGTCGCCATCTTCGCCAACGGCCTCACCCCCAAGTGGAGCCAGAAGTACTGGGAATGGATTCGCAACAACGTCGAAACCAACCGCCCCTACGACGAAGTGGCCCGCGAGCGCTTGTCCGCCCAAGGCTATGGCCCCGCTTCTCGCCACTTCCTGCCCTATAACCAGATCGGCGCCCCCGCCGACGTGATGGCGGAAGAAGTGCGCGTCTTCTTTGGCCGCCGCCTCGACTGCGCGCAGTGCCACAACCACCCTTACGAAAATTGGAGCCAGGATCAGTTCTGGGGCATGGCCGCGTTCTTCTCGCGCCTCTTCAAAATGGGTCCCGTCGTTTTCGACCACCCCTCCAACATGGACCTCAGTTCGCGCGACGTCGACGGCAAGATCGAACTGCTCCATCCGCGCACCAAGGCCGTGGTCAAGCCCGCCCTGCTCGACAACTCGAAGCTGGACGTTGCGCCCGCCTCCAACCCCCGCAAAGAACTCGCCCGCTGGATGACCTCGCACCCCTACTTCGCCGAAGCCGCCGTCAATCGCCTGTGGGGCTATTTCTTCGCGCGCGGCATTGTCGACCCCGTCGATGACTTCCGGTCCACCAATCCGGCAACGCATCCTGACCTGCTGGCGGCGCTCGCCAAAGACTTCCGCGACAACGGCTACAACCTGCGCCACCTCATGAAGACCATCGTTCTCTCGCGGACCTACCAGACCACCAACAAGCCCACCGATAATAACCGCGAAGACCGCGTCAATTACTCGCACTCGATCCCGCGAGCGATCGACGCTGAAGTGCTGTTGGATGCCGTTGTCACTGCCACGGAAGTGCCTGAAACCTTTGCTACGGCGGTCGGGGAAGGCGGCGCAGTGGGCCAGGCGCCTGCCGGCACCCGCGCCATCAACCTCAAAGACCCCGACATGTTCTTCTCCCGCTTCCTCGAACTCTATGGCCGTCCCAACCGCGGCGCCATCCCCGAACGAAGCGGTAAACCCAACCTCGCCCAGGCGCTCCACATGCTCGCCGGCGACACGTATGTCGAACGCCTCGGCGAAAAGCAGGGCCGTCTGGCCCGCCTGCTCGCCGCCGGCGCATCCGACGCCAAGATCATCGAAGAGTTCTATCTGGCGGCGCTCTGCCGCTTCCCCACGCCCGAGGAGTCCCAGGAACTGCAACAGATCCTGGCTCGCCGCCCGGACCGTGAAACCGGACTCCGCGAATTTGTCTGGGCCTTGATCAGTTCCCGCGAGTTCGCTGAAAACCATTAGAGTAAGAGGAGCAAACCCGATGCGACATCCTGTTTCCCGCCGCGATTTCATTTCCGCCGGTTCCCTCGGATTCCTGGGCATTTCCTTGAACGACTACCTGCGCGCCGCCTCCTCCTCCAAGGTGGTTTCCGGCGGCAAGGTCAATTCGGTGATCCTCTTCTGGCTTGAGGGCGGTCCCTCGCACATCGACACCTGGGACCCCAAGAAGAACTCCAACTTCAAACCCATCTCGACGAATGTCGCGGGCATTCAGATTTCGGAACTGCTGCCCAACATGGCCAAAAAGATGAACAAGTTTGCCCTCGTGCGCTCGATGCACACGCGCGGCAACGACCATCCGCAGGCCACTCACTACGTGGTTACCGGTCACGAAATCAATCCGGCCATGCAGTTCCCCAGCCTCGGCTCCATCATCACCAAGGAAATGGGGCCGCGGAACGCCGTGCCGCCGCATGTGCTGGTTCCCAAGTGGGATCGCGGCCGTCAGTACGAAGACTACTTCCGCGCTTCGTTCCTCGGCGGCGACTACGACCCCATGTGCATTCCCGATCCCTCCAAGCCGGACTTCCAGGTGACCGACCTGTCGCTGCCCAAGTCCGTCTCCGAAGCCTCGGTGGAAGGGCGCTCGGCGTTTCTCAAGGCCGTCGACAAGCGCTATCGCACGATGAACGATCGGGCCGAGCACACCGACATGGACGCCTTCTCCTCGCAGGCGCTCAAGATGATTCTTACGCCCGCCGTGCGCGACGCCTTCGACCTTTCCAAGGAATCCGAAAAAACCAAGGAACGCTACGGTAAGGACTCCATCGGCCAGTCCGCGCTCCTGGCACGCCGCCTGGTCGAAGCAGGCAGCCGCTTTGTCACCGCCGCGGGTTTCCACGGCAACTCCTGGGATACGCACAGCAACAACGATGTCAGCCATAAGGACCGTTTGTGCCCGCCGCTCGACCGCACGCTCGTCGCACTCGTCGACGACCTCGAAGAGCGCGGCTTGCTCGACTCCACGCTCGTGGTCGCCATGGGCGAATTCGGCCGCACCCCGCTCATCAACCCCAACCTCGGCCGTGACCATTGGCCGAACGCCTGGTCAATGGCACTGGCCGGCGGCGGCATCAAAGTTGGCCAAGTCGTGGGCGCCACCGACGAGCGCGGCCACAATGTCACCGAGCGTGTGGTCACCATGGGCGACCTCTATGCCACCATCTACAAAACCCTCGGCATCGACTTCCACAAAGAGTACATGAGCCCCATTGGCCGTCCCATCAAGATCGCCAATTCTCTGGACGACCGCACCGGCGAACCCGTTAAGGAACTCTTGGGCTAAGCTGTTGCGGACCAGCATCGTCGCCGCCGT
>JAEUQD010000962.1 GCA_016789925.1 Bryobacterales bacterium
CAGCGAGTACGGCGTCGCCACCATCGCCTACAATCCGCTCGCCGGCGGGCTGCTCACCGGCAAGCAGCAGCGGCAGGCGCCCATCGCGGGCAGCCGGTTCGACAGCAACAAAATGTACCTCGACCGGTACTGGCACCCTGCCTACTTCGATGCCGTGGACTCGCTGGCTGCCGTGGCCCAAAAGGCCGGCCGGTCGCTGGTGAGCCTGTCGCTGAACTGGCTGCTCCGACACACCAAAACCGCCTGCGTGATCCTCGGCGCGAGCCGTTTGGAGCAACTCACCGAGAATCTCGCCGCAGCCAACGAGGGTCCGCTCACCGAAGATACGCTCCAAGCCTGCGACGAAGTCTGGGCTGTTTTGCGCGGGCCGACTCCGAAGTACAATCGCTGAATGCTTCCTACGCGCACTCTGCTGGCCGCGTCGTTCGTCACGCTCGCTGCCGGCGCCTTTTTTCTGACCGCCCAGCCCAATTCGGTGAAGAAGATCACCGATGGGGTCTGGTTCCGCGAAGGTGACATCAAGAACGAAGGCCACTGCAACAACATCATCATCGAGATGAAAGACTACCTGGTGGTAATCGACGCCAACTTTCCATCGGGGGCCAAGGCCGTCATCGCCGATGCGAAGAAGCTTTCGCCCAAGCCCATCAAGTACGTCTTCGATACCCACCATCACGGCGACCACGCTTATGCCAACGCCGTCTGGACCAAGGCCGGCGCAACCACGCTCGCCCACGCCAACGTCGTCGCCGAGATGGATAAGTATGAACCGCAACGCTGGCAGGAAGCTGCTCGCGACCGAAAAGACGTTCGCGAACTCAACCTCAAAACCGCCGAACGCCCGAAGCAGACCTTCACCACCAGCCCCTTCGTCCTCAACGACGGCAAACGCAAGATCGAGTTTCACCACTTCGGCTGGGCCCACACGCGCGGCGATGGCTTCGCCTTCCTGCCCGCTGAAAAGATCATCTGCACTGGCGACGCGGTCGTCAACGGTCCCTACAACTACACGGGCGACGGTCACATCGCCAACTGGCCCAACGTCGTCATGGGAGTCCAGAAGTTAGGGCCCACCAAGGTGCTGCCCGGCCACGGACCCGCCGGCGGCCCGGAGGTCCTCGCCGGCGAACTCGCCTTCATGCAGGAACTCGCCAAAGCCGTTAAAGCCGCCCGCGCCTCGGGTAAGAAGCTCGACCAGATTGTGACGATGAAAGATAAGAAGCCGAACGCCACTTCGATCAAATTGCCCGACTCGGTGAAGAATTGGGTGGGCGACTTCTTCCCCGCTCAGGTCTACGACGCCTGGCACGAAATCGAAAAAGGACAGCCGCGCGGTTCCCTTAAACTCTAGTACTGGCCTAATAGCGGAGGAGGCGTTCGGCGGCGGTGGCGATGGTTTCGGTTTGGGGGAGGATTTCGTCTTCCAAGTCGGGGTTATAGCCCACCCAGGTGTCGAGGGCGGCGACCCGGGCAACGGGGGCGTCGAGGTGGGTGAAGAGTTCCGAGGCGGCTCGGGCGGCGAGTTCGGCTCCGTAGCCGAAGGAGAGAGTGTCTTCGTGGACGATGAGGAGGCGGTTGGTTTTGCTCACCGAGGCCGCGATGGTTTGCCAGTCGTAGGGGGCGAGGCAGCGGAGGTCGATGACTTCGAGGCTCCAGTCGCGTTCACGATTCTCAAGGAACGCGGCGGCTTGCAGGCACTTCTGGACGGTTGCGCCGTATGTGACCACGGTGAGGTTGCGGCCGGTTTTGACGATGCGGGCTTTGCCAAAGGGAATGGTGAAGTCCGCGCCGGGGTGGGGCGACCGGTTGTAGGCTTCGCGGTAGAGCTTCTTGTGTTCGAGGAAAAGGACGGGGTCGTCGCAGCGGATGGCGGTGCGGAGCAGGCCGCAGGCGTCGAGGGAGTTAGAGGGCATCACAACGCGCAGGCCGGGGATGTGCGTGAAGAGGACTTCGCCGCATTGGGAGTGGTAGATTGCGCCGCCGGTGAGATAGCCGCCGATGGGAATGCGGAGGACGAGGGGGCATGAGAAGCCGTTGTTCGAGCGCCAGCGCAGCGTGGCCATCTCATCGCGGATCTGCATCATGGCAGGCCAGACGTAATCGAAAAACTGGATCTCGGCCACGGGTTTGAGGCCTCGGGTGGCCATGCCGATGGCGCGTCCGGCGATGGCGGCTTCGGCGATGGGGGTGTTGAAGCAACGCTCGGAGCCGTATTTGCGCTGCAATCCCTGGGTGGCTTTGAAGACGCCGCCTTTGCCTTTGACGAGGGGCAGGTTCTGTTCGCGGGAGCAGTCCGCGACATCCTCGCCGAAGACAACGATGCGGGGATTGCGCGCCATTTCTTCGGAGATGGTCTGGTTGATGGCGTCGACCATGGTGCGGGGCGCGCCGGTGTAGCGGGGTTCGGCTTCAAACTGGTCGC
>JAEUQD010000298.1 GCA_016789925.1 Bryobacterales bacterium
GCGGCCATGGCCAGGAGCCGCAGGAACGCCGGATGGTCCAGCGAGTAACCCTGATAGTTAGGATGCAGCCGGATGCCCGGCATGCGGTACTCCTCGTGGCAGCGCCGCAAGTCCTCTTCCCAATCCGGCAGCAATGGATTCACCGCGCCGAACGGCAGGAGAAAATTGCGCCCATGCTTCGCGCACTCTTCCGCCAGCGTAGCGTTCACCCGGCCGATATCTTTATGCAGCAGCGCATCGAACGACCCCGCCCACGCCTGCCGGACACCCTTGCCGCGGAGAAAGGCGACTAACTCCGGCGTCGGACCCTGTCCTATGTCCCGGCCCGGCCACTTACCCAGATACACGTTGGTATCGATGATACTGCCTGGTCCGCCCGCCGGACCCTGCGCCGCCAGCGCGCCCGACGCCGCTGCCGGAAAGCTGCTCAAAAAAGTACGCCGGTTCGGCTTCATCGTCCCGTCACCCATCGAGAGTAATCCCCTTGGCCTTGAGAATCGGCGTCAGAATCCGGTGCAGGTTGCCGTTGAAGATCAGTTCTTTCTCCCGATCCGGAATCCGCGCGCCGTGCACCTTGGCGAGTTGCGAGGAGAAACTGCGCCCACCCACGTCGCTGCCATAAATCAGGCGATGCGCGCCCAGTTCGCGCACGCCCATCTCCACCATGCCCTTGGTCGGAAAGCTACCGGCGATCTCCGCCAGCACGTTCTTCGCGGACCGGATGGCGCGAAAGCCCAGTTCCCAGTCGCCGCCGCTATGGCCGCAAATCAGCGTCGCCTCCGGGCGGCGGCGCGCCAGTTCCGCCACGTCCAAAGGCGTCGATTCATGCGGGGTATAGAAGCCACCCGGGATGGCTTGCGAAGGCTGCGGAAGATCCGCGGCCTGGAGATCGGCGAACACGGAGCCCGTCTTGAACCAGGCGTGAATATAAGCCGGCGCCTGCAATTTCGCCGCGTGCTCGAAGATTGGGTCATACACCGGCAGGCTGCATTTGCCGTCCGGACCCGCGATCTTCATCCCCACCATCGGCCCATCGGCGATCCAGCGGTTCATCATCGCGATATGCTCCGCCGCGCTGCGCTTCCACAACGCCATCCAGAGAAACCCGAACAGCTTCTTCGGATAGCGCGTCAGCAGTTGCCGCGCCTCCTGTTCGGGAACACCGTCCCCCACCCGCAGGAACAGCCCCAAGCGCTCGATGCCCATGCGGGCGGCGATCTGCATCAGGCTTTCGGTCTTCTCCGTCAGCGTCCGTCCCGGCACGCGATCGCCTTCCGGATGGCAGTGGAGATCCCAGATTCTCATAGGCCGTTCAACCGACCCAACATCCTATCACCAGGCGACGCCCCTCTACAGATTGACGTCGATGTGCGGCAACGCGCGCTCGGGCCGCGCCAGCGCACAGTGCAATTGCAGCAGCGAATACAGCAGATCGTCCGCCCCCGTGATGGACTCGTAGTGCCGCGCGTTCCCGTCCGCCCGGAACAGGTTCTTCTTCGTGAACAGCGCCAGCGAACGGTCCGCCACCGTCACCGCAAACGCCCGGTACGCCTTCTGCCGCGCCGCCGGCACCCGTACCTCGCGTTCCAGCGCCAGCAGCAGCGAAATCACTTGTCCCGCCGCCCGCGGCCAGAGCTTGCTTGTGTCCGCCGGCCAGCCCTCAGCCACATACCGGTCCGCGATCTCCTGCGCCAGCGCC